>JAOUMY010000003.1:300000-459864 GCA_029881255.1 Gammaproteobacteria bacterium
CACATATTGCTTTAGCACTTCGCCTGTCTTACCCCAGGATTTGGTCTTGGGTGGAAACAACACATGCAAGCCGGAATGAATCAAATGCTTTAGCGGTAGATGCTTAATCATGCGCTTAACCATTTCCACAAACCAGTCCTGCATCAGCGCCTGGCCTGTCTTGGCAAAAAAGTTTTTCAATACCGCGCTGTCTTCTATGCGTCCGCGTTTTTGAATTTGATCCCAGAATTCTTCATCGAAGTGCGCGGCCGGACTCTTTTCGGTAATGCCCTGATCTTCCATCCAATGAGAGAGTGCCTTCATCACACCTTCGGGGCGTACGTCTTTAGGACAGATATGCGTACATTTGTTACAGGAAACACACTGCCAGATAATGTCTTTGTCTTTGATGATTTCGTCGGTCAGACCGAGTCGTGTCAGATAAATCCAGTAGCGTGGATTGAAGTTCACGTTTTGCGCGTACATGGTACAGGAGTTGGTACACGAACCACATTGCCAGCAGCGATGTACATTCTCTCCGCCGCCGTAGGCCTGTATGGTTTTCTCGAAATGTTCATTGTAGTCACGCAGAGTGCGTGGCGTAATCATAGTGTTCCAGTGCCCGGAAACATCCACGCCTTCGATGACCAGATTATCTTTGGTATGCAAACGTTCCGCATCAATCAAGGATTTTTCATGGATAGCCATGCATTTCTCCGTTACTTACGTTTTCCGCTGTTTACGCTGCCGGTCTCGCTAGTGAATCACGTTTTGTTTGACCCGCAGCCTGCCACTCCGTTTACCCGCTTCTATACCCAACAACTTACAAATAAAATCTATCGGTTCTATTCTTCCACCAAACTCACCCGCCATCATGCCGACACCACTCGACATCGCAATAAAATAGTCGGCGTATGCCTGAGCCAATAAGAGATCGACCATGAATGGTACATCCCGGTAATAGCCTTGCTCGGCAATTTGTTCCGCCAACCAGACCCGTGCGGCTTCAAACTGTCCCGGCTCATTACTAATGGGAACATCAGACATCCCATCATTGCTGCGAATAAATTCTCGCAAGGCACCGCTCACCGATCCGCTATCCCATACCCAGCGTGTCATTAACGGGTATTTACCTGGCGCAAAAAAATGCAGGGCTTCCGCCGCAAAATCCCAGGCGGCCCGTTTTATTTTGCGATTGTCGGTAGCAAACAAATCGGCAAATGACCCCATACGTTCGCTAACGTTTTCTCTTCCATGCATCAGGATCGACATCTGCTTTAACAACGCTTCATGAGAAACGGCGTCTGTTCCAGTTGGCAATTTTCTACGCGCGGGAAACACCGCGTCCAACAAAATCGCAAATCCCTCAGCATCAAGTTCCGGCAATTCACTTGCGGACAAGGCATCTTGAAACAAGTGGTGCTTGGTATTCAGCGCTTCAATATATTGTTCCAGTCCACCACGTTCTTCCGCCGCTTCGATCAGTTGATTTAATTTATGAGCGCAAATGTTCTTATCGAGCTCAACCTGTAGTGGCACAGGAGCAACACGATCGCCATTGACATCATGAAGTGCCGCAGAGTTTTTCTTGAACCACAGCATGCGCGTTTGCCTTTGGAAACCTATTTTAGATCCGCAATAGCGCGCATAGCCGCAGCCGCGCCCTGCGAAATCGAATCATCTATTGTTTCCGGACCATAAGCAGCACCTGCCGCATATACACCTTTTCGTGTCGTCCCGCAGGTGTTGGTATAATGCTCTGCGCGCTCGATATAGCCATGTTTTTCGAGACCAACCCCAAACACGTTGGAGATTTCGGGATTGTTTTCATTAGGGTCCATGCCTATCGCGTGAACAACGATATCAAACGGGATAACAATGGGACGTTTAACCAGGGTGTCTTCACCCTTAACCAGCAAACGACCATCCGCAGAACGTGTAACTTCGGCAATACGCGCCTTGACGTATTTGACTTTAAACTCTTCCTGCGAACGCCAGTAAAAACGATCCTCGTATAAACCGAAGGTGCGAATATCCATGTAGTAGATAAAGACATCGGTTTGCGGAGACATCTCTTTTATTTCCATGGCCAGATTTGCGGACACCGTACAACAAATCTTTGAACACCATTCGCGACCAATTTGACGGTCGCGCGAACCAACGCATAAAAGAATTGCCACGCGCTCAGGTACTCGTCCATCAGATGGACAGGCAATCTTGCCTGCACTCACCATTTGTTCCATTTGCGTCGTCGTCAACACATCTGGAAATGTACCGAAACCCCACTCGGGCTTATTTATCGAATCAAAGTGTGTAAACCCTGTGCCTAACACCACTGACCCTGCATTGACTGTCTTACCGTTGCTCAAGGTTGCGGTAAATTTACCCACGTCCCCGTCTAACTTAGTAACTTTACTTCCCTTGTGGACTGCGATGTTGCCATCATTTTCTACACGACTGACCATGCGACCTATTGCGTCTTTGGCCCATTCACCAGACGGTACTAGCTTGGCGTAGCCGGATAGTATTGGCGCCCCACCCAGTTTGTCTTCCATTTCAACCAGAACAGCTTTCTTGCCCGCTGCGCTTACCGCTGCCGCTGCTGACAAACCAGCCGGTCCACCACCTACTATCAGTACCGTATCAGACATTGATGTTAGCCCCCAATCGCGAGTTTTGGATCATAGAGATATTCGATTTTGCCTGCTTCAACTTCTTTCAGATAGGCTTCGAATTTAACCTTGGCGTCACCCCAGCTAATTCCCATTTTCTCCACGACTTCTTCACATGGTGAGGCGTGCCATTGCAGTTGTACAATCTTGAACGGATCGGCGCCACATGCGAGTGCGGCAAATTGCACATCGGCCATAATCGGTAAATTAAATTCCTGATTATGAGAACGACCTATCCATTGATTCTTATCCATTGTTGTAATACAGCCGGTGTCTATGCCTAACATCACGTCAGCATTTGCCTCCTGGCGTGCGACTTTGATTTTTCTATCCATCGTGAAAGAACGGGTAAATTCGCGCTCTGAAATGATGTGACGGAAACCAAATCCACAACAGTCATACCAGGTTGAGTAATCAATAACATCAGCGCCTAGCGCCTGAGCGATGGAAGTACCCGGTGCAGTACGATTACCACCGAGTACATCTGGGTCGTAAATCGCATCTTCATGTACCATCTTGTAGTAGTGACACGCCGCGTGCACGGTTGTACGAATATTGGAAACATCGATGGTCTGTAATTCATTGGCAATACGATTACGCATTACATGAACCCATTCCGAATAGTGAATAATCTCTTCCGGTATCACCAGCTTGCCGTCAACCAGACGACCAAGCTTACCCAGTATCTTTTTTACCTTTTCACGGAGTGCACTCGACTCGACCAGATACTTGCGAATTTCTTTATAATTTCCGAAAGAAGTACCGCAGTGGACAAGTGGATAAAAATGACCTGGTTTGTAACCCATGCGGTTACCTGAGACATAGGCCTGATGAAAGTTGCGTAAGAATACGGCAGCGAGTGATTCAACGTTGCCTATGCCTGAACCGTGATAGTTCCATGCCGTACAGGAGGTCTGATCTGTTTCGTCCAGATAATCTTTACCGGGGACAAAACCAAACTTGTTCATGAACCACATCAACGAAGTCGGATAACCGGGAATATTGCCGCACTGGCCGCAAGATTTGTGATGCCACAACTGAGTAACCGGGACTTTTTTATCCCAGCCAAAAAGCGTCTTTACGACTTCAGGTTTGTGATCATCGGTTATGCGATGAACTATGATTTCGCCATCTTTTTCCAGTTCCCACATGTGTTCGCGTATATCATCCATACGCTCACCAAGATCGACGGTGCGACGGTCCACATGTTTTCGCACCCACTCTGTCGCCTTGATCGCATCTTCGCCAGAAAGATTCGATGCCTGAAAGAACGAGCCATGGCCAGCAATACCTTGGCCATCGGTGTTATGAAACCCTGGCTTCATGGTCCCAGGACCGGCGCCATCGGGGCCAGTATTGTGATTACCAGGTTTGTTGGTGTCGTTGCTCATGGCAAAACCTCCACGTTATAAAACGTTTAGTACGAAAAGAAACGACGACTCAATCGTCGTCTTCTTCCTGTTCTTCAAGCCATTCTTCGTATTCTTCGCGTTTTTCATCGATGAAATCTTCGATGACATCGAAGAGGTTCTCATCCATTAACTCCAGCGCGTCCAGTACGCCTGTCATTTCCCAAATGGTATACATTTCGACAGATGTCTTGAGACTGACTTCCCAAGCGGTATCCGTCGTCTGCAGTGTTTTTACTGGAATCGCTTTGCGCAGCGTTTTGAGATTGCCTTCAACTTTTTGAATATTGGGACCCCAATCGGGAAAGTGATCGGGTTGTATCATGTCGGGGGAAAGCTGATTGCCGGTGGTAATCAATTTAAGCATGACGCGGCCAAACGGACGCAACACATCTTTTGCCGATTGCATGCCGTGTTTGATGGAGACTTCACGCATGATAGCCACCAGACCGCCGGGAGAATTCTTAAACGGACAACGTGCGGCGCAAGTCATGCATTGCGCGCATGCCCAGATTTTTTCCTGCATTGCATCGTAAATCTGATCGACGTTTTCTGTCCAAAGCAGTTGGACAATTTCTCTTGGGCTATAGTCGTAGAATTGCGCGGAAGGACAGGTGGCGGTGCAAATACCGCAGTTTAAGCACCCATTGAGTTCGTGATCATAGCGGAAATCGCTGCGGATATCGTCGAATATCTGCTGCATTTGTGCGTAGGTAGCCATGCCTTAGATTGCTCCTTCCGTTCAGTTAATACCGAAAACAAACCATCCCAACTCATCCACTATATGATTATATTCTGATAATAACACCGATAAAAAAGGGCGATTTATCATCACCCTTTCTTCTACGGCCGAAACTACATATAAAGGTTGACGTCAGATTCGCCGGCAAACTCAAAAAAAGTTGCTGCGCCGCCATATTCAATCCCATCAATCAAATCGCTATGTTTGAAATCAAACAAATCGACTGTCATTTGACAGGCAATAATCTTTACGTCTGCTTCTATGCAAAGATCGCGCAGTTCGAGCACATCTGCGACACCCTTTTTCTTCATCTTTGCCTTCATCATGGAAGTCATCATGGCTTGCATGCCCGGCAAAGCCTGCATCATTACTGGGACTGGCATAGGCATAGGCATCGCAGGATTTCCCAGCGATGTCACTTTCAGATCCAGCTTCTTCTTTAACAATTGCAGCCCATAAAAAGTGAAGAATATCTGCACTTCATAACCCAGCGCGGCCGCCGTTGACCCGAGAATGAATGGGGGATATGCCCAATCAAGCGAGCCTTTGGTTGCGATAATCGCGAGTTTTTTTTCGTCCATACACGGTACCCCTTTGATAGCCTCGTACTATTGGCGTTGGGCCACCGCTTCCGTGTGGTAAAACCAAACTGAAAGCCGCTGCGTCCTTAGCTCTTTTTGATCAGAAAGTAAAACTTGCCACCTTCTTCACGTGACTCCATCAACTCATTACCGGTTTGCTTTGCAAACGCCTCAAAATCTTTTACCGCACCCGGATCGGTGGCAATAACGTGTAATACCTGCCCTGCAGATAACGTCGCCAGCGATTTCTTGGCACGCAAGATAGGTAGTGGACAATTCAAACCCGATGCATCCAGTTCCTGATCAAAATTCGCCATGCTTCAGCTCCTTACTCCAATATTTATACTTTAAAGATAGATTATAGAAAATTTGTTGAGAGTCAAAGGTAACATAACCCATAGGTCGTATGCATCACCCACTTTATATCGTTCGGGTAGAGAAAAGATTAACACACCCGTTCAGTAGCTTATGCTAAGTTCACAATAAGTTACAAAAGAAGTGATACACGATCCAAAACTCATCCCAACAGCCGTGAAGAATATCACAAAAACTTAATATTAAAATATACGAATATTTAACCTATATTCAAACCCAACTATTGAAGAGCTTGATTTTCTGCGAAATCGCTCGACACTATACAGGGCACCAACATCTATCTACCTGCCAACGCAACCAGGAGAAATTTATGAAAAAAGATGATTTTCAAGAAGATACTCGCTACGTGGTAAGCCTTAAAGACAACGCGGGTAAAGTTCGGCCTGCAAAGTTCTACTTATTGAAATGCCACAAAGACAATATGATAGTTCGCTTCACCGACGGTGACGGCGGCATACGCAAGATCGCTTACGAGAATGTAGTCAAGATTGTTGCCAAACACCCGGTCCCGGAACAAAACCGCTATCACATGCCGGCTGCGCTACTTGACGAGAAACACTGGAAAGAACGCGAAGAGCTAATTCACTATTCATCCATGTCTCACGCTGGAAAATAATCGACAAATTACTGGAAACCAACATTTGGCCGACACTAAAGGAATCATGCTAAGGTAGCGAATATAGTATCTCCTGATCGTAGATAGGAAACGGACGTACCCTTTGAAGCACTGGTATTTGATTTTCCGAATTTTGCTATTGTCCCTGCCGTCCGCACTAGTGTCTGCAAACGATATTAATTTGCCGACGATTGGCACCGAAGCCAACACACGTCTATCGGTAGAAGAAGAAGAGCAGCTTGGCGCGGCCTTCATGCGTAGTATTCGCCTACATTTGCCGGTTTCCAGTGACCCTGAAGTTATCGACTATATATGGAATCTTGGCTTTCAACTGGTTTCCAGCAGTAATTTCAACACCCGTCCCTTTTATTTTTTCGTCGTCAATGAATCCATCATCAACGCTTTTGCAGGTCCTGGCGGCTATATTGGTGTCAATGCAGGACTAATATTGGCGTCACGGGATGAACACGAACTGGCTGGCGTCATTGCACACGAAATCGCGCACATCGCGCAACGCCACCTCGATCGTGCGTTTAGTGCCGCGGAGAAACTCACGCTACCAACAGCCGCCGCCATTGTTGCGGCCATATTACTGGGCGGGAAAGATATTAATCTTGCAGAGGCCGCTCTTGCCGCCACGCTCGCCGCCAACATACAGACACAACTCAATTTTACGCGCAAACATGAACTGGAGGCCGACCATATTGGCATGCAGATTCTTGTCGCGTCAGAATTTGATCCACATGCGATGCCGCGTTTCTTTGAGCGTCTCCAACAGCAAGATCGGCTATATGATGATCAACTACCCGAATTTCTACGCACTCACCCAGTGACAACGAATCGCATTGCTGAATCGAAAGATCGAGCAAGTAAGTATTTACTTAAGCCCAAAAGCTCGGATATCCAATATCAGCTGATAAGAGAAAAGTTACGTGTCGCCAATAGCACCAATCCTGGCAAACTGGTGAAATTTTATTCTGCCAATAAAGAGGCTGGAATTGCAGAACACCGTTTTGCTCACGATTATGGCTACGCCCTCGCACTACATGCCGATGGTCAGTTTAAAAAGGCGCGCAACATCCTCAATCAACTCATCAAGAATGACAAGGAGCGCATTAGCTACCGCGTATTGCTTGCCCAAATCGAGTTTGCCGATGGCAACCAGGCCTTGAGTGAAAAGATTTTCCACGACGCATGGCAGCTCTATCCTCGAAATCGCACCGTCACGCAATATTATGTAGAGATGCTACTCGCCTCCAACCAGGCAGCGAAAGCAATCAATCTCCTTAAAACCCAGCTCGATCAACGCCCATCACCGGTTGTATTCGAGCTTTTAGCTAAAGCTGAAGGTGAAAATGATAGACCTGGCGCCGCCTTGGCGATGCTTGCTGAATATTATTTTATGTTTGGTCAGATTCATACTGCCATTGAACAATTGAGTCTTGCCCTACGCCAGAAAGATGTTTCCGCGTCTGAAGCCAACAGAATCGAGCAACGTATCGCCGAACTGAAGCGCATTGCAATTATCGAAAAAGAATTTCGGTAATTCACCGAATGCTTATTTTTCTCTCCACTTTCTTTATGGGCCAATAAGCTAAAATCACTTGAGAATTATAATTAAAAGAGTTAGTGTGCCCTGATAACACGTTGGTACTAGAGTCTTTTAGTCAAACTAGGTTGCAGTAATTCCAAATTTTTCTGAATGCAAATCTGCTACCAAAGAAAACTAATCTCTGGTTTTTATATGATCGAGGAGGGTGATGCATGAAATCCAAGGGAACGCTCGTTTCAGCGATCAGCGCCGTTGCTATCGTTATCGGTAGCTTGGGGGCACAATCGGCTGTTGCGGATGTGGTTGAAGAAGGTCGCGAGATCGCTTTTGACCGTAAGAAGGGGAACTGTCTGGCGTGTCACGCCATTGATGCAAAGGGCGCCAGCCTGCCAGGCAATATCGGCCCGCCATTGAAAAACATCAAAGATAGATTTGCCAGCAAGGAAAAATTACGTGCGCAGATTTATGACGCCACGGTAAACAATCCAAACACCATCATGCCACCTTTTGGCAGACACAACATTCTGTCAGGCGGTGAGCTGGATAAAGTTGTTGAATTCATCTATTCGCTCTAAGTTTTTTTGAATCTAACAGGAGAAACACTGTGAGTATGAAACGCAGAACCTTCTTGAAAGGCAGCCTGATGACCAGCGCACTAGGTGTCGCTGTCGGCGCCGGTTTGTTAAAGCCGAATACGGTGCTCGCTGCGTGGCCAGAGGCCGCGTTCAAGGCTGACTCAATGGATGGCGCAATTTCCGCCGTTGATGGTGGTGGCGCTACTGAAACCGACAAAATCAAATTTGTAAAAACTCCAGAAATCGCGGAGAACGGTAACGTAGTACCTATAAACATCGAAACCAGCCTGAGTGACATCGAGGCTATATCCGTACTTGTTGAGAACAACCCTTCTCCTCTAGCTTGTCAGTATTTGTTGACCAGCAACTGCGATGGTTATATCGCTGCCCGTATCAAGATGCGTAAGACATCTGACGTA
Organism: Gammaproteobacteria bacterium; assembly: GCA_029881255.1. Classification (NCBI taxonomy): domain Bacteria; kingdom Pseudomonadati; phylum Pseudomonadota; class Gammaproteobacteria; species Gammaproteobacteria bacterium. The sequence continues at coordinate 308,921 of JAOUMY010000003.1, forward strand.
ACTGCGATTGTAAGAGCAGGCGGCAAAAACTATATGGCTAAGAAGCAGATCAAGGTCACTATCGGCGGTTGCGGCGGTTAATACACCGTAGCAAACAGTGTCGTAACACGATATAGCAAAGGTATACACAGATGGCAAAAAACACCATTAAGATCAGAGCTGAGATGAAAGGCGGCAAAGCCAATGTCAAAGCACTCTTCAAACACGAAATGGAAACCGGCCTGGCGAAAGATAAAAAAACAGGGGAAAAAATCCCTGCGCATTTTATCCAGGAAGTAATATGTGAACACAATGGCAATAAGGTTCTTACTGCCAATTGGGGTGTTGCAGTTTCGAAAAACCCCTACATCTCCTTCCGCTTCTCTGGTGCAAGCAAAGGGGACACAATCAAGATTAGTTGGACAGACAACAAAGGTGATAGTGATACTGCGGAAGGCAAGATCGACTGATTTTGTCTTATCACTGACATAGAAGCTAGGGAGAAAATCATGCAAAAGATGATGGCAGTTGCCGTTGCTCTGGTTGGAATACTTGGCAGTGTGAACATTGCCTCTGCTTCCCCAGAAAGCGACAAAAAGGCTTTTCAGAACTACTACAAAAATAAATTTCCTCAAACCAAGTTTTCTGATTTCGCAAACGGCGTTTATTCGATTGATGCGGCATCTCGCGAGCAGTGGGAAACCATCGAAGAATTTCCACCGTACGAGCTGGATATATCAGAAGGCGAGGAAATCTATAACAAGAGTGCAGAACTAAAGAGCTGTTTTCCTGATGCACCGAGTGGCGTTGCACACAAGTATCCGTACTTTGACACAAGCAAAGGTGAAGTTATCACCTTGCCACTTGCCATTAACAACTGCCTTCAGGCTGCTGGCAAGGAACCTATGAAGTATGAGAAAGGTAAAATAGCCCAGTTGACTGCATATATGGCATATCAGTCTCGCGGTAAGAAAGTCGATGTTAAAGTTCCTAATGAAGCAGCGCAAGCGGCCTACGAGGATGGCAAGAAGTTCTACTATACTCGTCGCGGTCAGCTGAATATGGCCTGTGCTCACTGTCATATTGACAATGCCGGTATGCGTATTCGTGCAGACTTGTTAAGCCCAGGACTTGGACATCCAACTCACTTCCCGGTATATCGCTCAAAATGGGGTGGTTTGGGTACCTTGCATCGTCGCTTTGGCGGCTGTAACAAGCAGGTACGCGCCAAGCCATTCAAGGCTCAGAGCAAGGAATATCGCAATCTCGAATATTTCTTGACCTATATGAGCAACGGTCTGGAGTGGAATGGACCTGGTTCTCGTAAGTAAATAGATGCGCCTACAAAACCCGGAGTTGCGGTGAAGCAGCTCCGGGTTTTTCTTTTTGTTTTCAAAACCTTTTCCGATATCATTAATCCCGCATAAGTATCCATTAAATCTTTGTTATTGAAAGACCTATATATACATGCAAGTATTAGCGCAATTTGCGTAAAGATCGACCTTCGAAGTCGACGTATATTCTTTTGTGTCAAGCTTTTAAATAAGGTGATGGAAAAATGAGCATTTCTCGTCGAGAATTCATTCAGATGTTAGCAATGGCCGGAGCAGCAGGTTTATCACTACCAGGTTGTTCTGTGGCGCCTAAGAGACAAATGGCTGCAGCCCCCTCCAACTTTTACGAAGTTCCCAACTATGGAAATGTGTCTTTCCTACACTTCACGGATTGCCATGCACAATTGCTTCCCATTTACTTTAGAGAACCGAACATCAATATTGGTGTTGCGGGTATGGCGGGTCACCCCCCTCATCTGGTGGGCAAGAATTTTCTCGATCATTTCAACATTCCCGCGGGTGGGATCAATGCTCATGCCTTCACCCATCTCGATTTCGTCGAGGCTTCACGTCAATATGGAAAAGTTGGTGGCTTTGCACACCTGGCAACCTTGGTCAAGCAGCTTAGAGCCCAGCGCCCACACGCATTACTGCTAGACGGCGGCGATACCTGGCAGGGCTCAGCAACTGCTCTTTGGACAAACGCCCAGGACATGGTCGACGCCTGTAAGTTGCTTGGCGTAGACGTAATGACAGCTCACTGGGAATTTACCTACGGCGAGGAGCGCGTCAAAGAAATCATCGAGAAAGATCTGGAAGGACACATCGATTTCGTCGCCCAGAATGTTATCGACAATGAGTGGGAAGAGCCTGTATTCAAAGGCTATACGATGAAAGAACAAAACGGCATTCAGGTAGCGATAATAGGACAGGCCTTTCCTTACACTCCGATTGCCAATCCGCGCCACATGGTTCCGAAATGGAGTTTTGGCATTCGTGATCAACGCATGCAGGACCAGGTTGATAAAGCGCGCGCAGAAGGTGCACAAGTCGTCATTGTGCTCTCTCACAATGGTATGGATGTTGATTTAAAGATGGCCCGCCGCGTTGTTGGTATAGACGCTATTTTGGGCGGACATACACACGATGCGATTCCAGCGCCGATAGAAGTTAAAAACGCCAAGGGCACTACGCTGGTAGTCAATACAGGTTCCAATGGAAAATTCCTCAGCGTACTCGATTTCAATGTCCAGAATGGCAAAGTAAAGGGACATCAATTCCGCATGTTGCCAGTATTCTCTAACCTGCTGGCCGCTGATGCCGAGATGGAGAAATTCATTACTGACGTTCGCGCGCCATTCAAAGCCAAACTGGAGGAAAAATTGGCCGTTGCTGATGAATTACTGTATCGACGCGGCAACTTCAACGGTACGTTTGACCAATTAATCATGAACGCCATGCTGGAAGTACAAGGCGCTGAGATCGCATTTTCGCCAGGTTTCCGCTGGGGCATTAGTAAACTGCCAGGTGAAGCGATTACCTTTGAAGACGTGATGACACAAACCGCTATCACCTACCCGCAAACCACGTTGAATCATATGGAAGGTTCTTTTATCAAAGAAGTACTGGAGGACGTGGCGGACAATCTTTTCAATGATGATCCGTATTACCAACAAGGTGGCGATATGGTACGCGTGGGTGGATTGAAGTATGCGATCGATCCGAACAAAAAGATCGGCGAGCGCATTACCGACATGGAATTGAATGGCAAGCCCATAGACCCCAAGAAAAAATATGCGGTCGCTGGTTGGGCCAGTGTACAGGAGAACGTCGAGGGCAAACCTATTTGGGATGTCGTCGCAGAATATCTTCGCCACAAGAAAGTTGCCAGCGTTCCTGAATTAAATATGCCGGTAATAAAAAATATGTCTGGCAATCCCGGAATGGCAGACGCCTAATATGCAGGGCGACGAAGCCACAGCTTCGTCGCCAACATACCGCTACACTTTTTGCATAGGCTTGAATCTGGTTTCTTAAAGGGTCTACCGCGACGTGTTAAAAAATTTGAGTATCGGCGTATTTGATTCTGGCGTCGGTGGCTTGTCTGTTCTAAAACACATCCACGAACGACTACCCAATGCCGATCTATTGTATATCGCTGACCACGCCTACGCCCCGTATGGTAAACGGCCTGCTGCGGAAATTCGCCAACGATGCTTCAGCATTGTCGATTACTTGCTTGGTAAAAACGTCGATGCCATCGTTGTCGCATGTAATACCGCAACAGCAGCGGCCATCGAAGAACTTCGTCAACATACCGCTATCCCGATCATCGGAATGGAACCCGGAGTAAAGCCCGCCATTGAGCAGACACGCAGTGACGTGATCGCCATACTGGCAACCGATAATACCTTGGCTAGTAAAAAATTCGAACAGCTTTCCGCGCGATTTGCCGCAGAGAAAACCGTTTTGGTTCAGGCGTGCACTGACCTGGTATCAATGATCGAACAAGGTGATCCAGATGCCCTCAATATTCGTCAACGCCTGTTAGAAATTATGCCGACGTTAGTCGAAAAAAACGTTGATACGGTTGTATTGGGCTGTAGCCACTACCCTTTAATTTTAGATCAAATTCGCGCCACGGCCCCGACGCTAAATATTATCGACACGGGAGCTGCCGTTGCCAAAGAAACGGAACGGCGCCTAAAAAACGCCGGACATACCTGGTCAACAGCCAATGTCGGTCAGATCACGCTATGTACAACGGGAAACGCAGAAGCTCGTATCCCTATCATGCAGAAATTTTTCCCACACGCACATACACATCTCGGACTGAATCTCACGGAAAATATCGAAACATCACTGGAAAAATCGACGACGTCAATTTAATTTTCTAAACAAGACTAGCGCTACGGCGAAAAACAATAAAGACGGAAGAAATGCGCCCAAGACGGGCGGAATGTTATATACCATGCTGGCATTGCCCGCAAACTGATTGAGAATATAAAACGTCACGCCCAACATCGTACCAACAAGTACGCGATTTCCGGTGGAAACATTTCTACGCCAGGCGAGCACGAAGGGTATTGCCAGTATCGCCATGACCAGCGTCGCAAACGGAGTAGCCAGCTTACTCCAAAAAGCCAACTGATATTTGCGTGCGTCGATACCATTTTGTTCGAGATACTGGCTGTACTCAAACAGGTCATCGGCCGCCATCACTTCTGGCCTGACCACCACGACTTGCATCACATCCGGATTTAGATGACTTTGCCACACCATCTCAGCCATCTGCACGGTTCGCAAATCGTCCCCGTCGGCAGTCACCACATCAACGTTTTGTAATAGCCAATCTCCTGGAGAGCGGTAGCTTGCCAACTCGGCATACAGATAGCGACGCAACTGAGCTTTTCCACTGGTTTGAATCACCTGCACGCCTTTAAGTTCGCCATGATTTAACACCGTATCAACACGAATAAAATCATTGCCGTCCCTCACCCAAATACCTTTGTTTGTCTTTAGGGATTTGCCATCATTCATAACCAGCGATCGTCGCGTTTCAGCATAACTATCCAGACCGGGCGCAATAAATTCTCCCAGAACGATACTGACCGACATCAATAACAATGCCGCACTGATAACAATTCGGACAATCTGCAAACGAGAAATACCGGAGGCGCGCATTGCCACCAACTCGCTGTTTGATGCCAATACCCCAAGCCCTAACATGGTTCCGATGAGCACCGCCGGGGGAAAAATATGGTAGATATGTCTAGGCACAGTCGCCAAGACATAGAGTAATGCCTCGCTACTGCTGTATTGACCTTTGCCAGTTCGCCCCATCTCGTCGACGAAAATAATCAGCAAAATAAAACTCAATAACCCTAGCGCGGCAAGTAAACTGGCTTTAATGATTTCCTGGCCGACGTATATCTTCAGCAAGCGCATCACGCTACTCCACGCAATCGAATGCCTAATTGCCGCCAGGCCATCGTGATCGTCGCAACGACAAAAATCATGTGCAGTCCAACTATGCCTGGCAATAAAGGCACGGTATCTGACCGCAACCAGTTCTTACTCATAATCATGCCGTAAATATAAAAAATGTAGATGAGTATGGCGAAAAACAATTTGCCGAAACGCCCCTGCCGGGGCTCACTCTTGCTGACGAAAACTGCCAGAATCAAAAGAATCACACTGGCGAATGGAATCGAAAAACGCCAGTACAACTCAGCAATATTTTTTCGATTAAATTCATCGAACAGGCTTTCAATTCTTTTTTCTCGCACGCGATAAAGCTGACCGGCGTCCATCGGTGTTTGCAGCCGCAACTGCGCGTCCCCATAGCGTAGCAGTGCCCAACTATCTTCCTTGGCGTTGCGTTGTAACAAACTCCCATCCTCTAATACCAGGAAGTCACCCTGCGCATTATTCTCTCTTCGGCCGCGCTTCGCGGAGAAGGCCTCCATCCCGCGTTCAGTTTCCAGAAAAACGAACACACGTTCCAGGCCTTCTGTACCCGTTGTCTTTTCGAGATAAAATACTCCCCGATTCTTGCTGATCGGATGAAATCTCCCCGGCGTCAGCGCATTAAATTCCGCCACCAGACTTGCTTCAAAGCGCAGTTCCCGTGTGGTGCGTTCCGCCCAGGGCGCTACCCATATCGACATCACTCCCACAATAAGTGAAAACACGAGCGCATACAGCACCAACGATCGCAGTAGACGAGGCAAGCCGACACCGCAGGCAAACATCGCCGTCATTTCATAATCGCGATAAAATCGCCCCAAACTGACAAGAAAGGCAATAAACATCGCACCTGGCAGCAGCAACATCATCTGCGCCAGAATAAATACAAAAAGAATTTTGAAGATATACTCAACAGGAAGAGAGCCGCTAGCCGCATGCTCCATAAAGCGGACGAAATGATGTCCACCGAAGATTAACAAGATTACCGCCAATACAGACAAGAAATTCAGGGTAATTTCTTTTAGTAGGTATCGCTCAATGATCACGCAGGGTCATCGTCCAGTCGTAAGCCAAGGTGTGTTTACACCGATAAGGAAGCGAGTAAAATGGTCGACTTTCACCAACAACCTGGTGACATTAAGTCGATTCATCAAGTTAAGCGCGCTAACGGACAATCAAGTCTAACATGAGTGGTTTATTATCCACAGACGAAAAACTGTCAACGGCAAACCGTCTAAAAGAGGAGTAAATATGGATTTCAATGTGACGTCGACCGAAGCTGAACATCAGAAAAGTGCCTGCCTGATCGTCAGTGTCTTCGAGAAAGGCAAGCTCGGCGCAATCGCGAAATCAATAGATGAAGCCAGCAATGGCCATATCTCCTCCATCGTTCAGGATGGGGATATCAAGGGCAAGATCGGTCAGGTAACCATGTTACACAAAGTGCCTGGCATCCAGGCGCCACGCGTAATGCTAGTAGGTTGTGGCGACGATGAAAAAGGTATCGACGAAGGACAGTTTAACAAGGCCGTCAACAAGGCCGTAGAAACCCTCAAGGCCAGTGCCGCTAATGAATGCACGGTATATCTCGGCGATGTCAAAATCAAAGGTAAAGACAAGGCCTGGGCGGTACGCGCTGGCACCATTGCCTTCCAGGCAAGCACGTACCGCGCAGACCACCTGAAAAGTAAAAAGGAAGACAATACAGAACAAGACATCGGCACAGTAAACTGGTATGCCGAAGACGCGGAACACGCCATGATGACTGACACTATTGCCTTGGGAATTGCACTGGGCAAAGGTATCAATCTGGCGCGCGAACTGGGCAATTTACCGGGAAACATTTGCACACCGTCCTATCTGGCGGAGACTGCCATTAATCTTGCCAGTCGTTACGACAAAATCGACACCACCGTGCTCGAAGAGTCCGACATGGAAAAACTGGGCATGGGAGCCTTATTGTCCGTGAGTCGTGGCAGTCGACAGCCTGCCAAACTCATCATTATGGAATACAAAGGCGGCAAGAAAGGCGACAAGCCTATTATCTATGTGGGCAAAGGCCTGACCTTTGATTCAGGCGGCATTTCCATCAAGCCCTCACCCTCTATGGATGAAATGAAATACGACATGTGCGGTGGCGCCTCAGTATTGGGCACGATGTATACGATTGCAGAACTTGGCTTACCCATCAACGTCGTCGGCGTGGTTCCCAGTTCTGAAAATATGCCGGATGGCGACGCCAACAAACCTGGTGATATCGTCACCAGCCTCTCCGGCCAAACCATCGAGGTTCTCAATACCGACGCTGAAGGCCGATTGATACTTTGTGATGCGCTGACTTATATCGAGCGTTATGACCCGAAAGTCGTCATTGATATCGCCACGCTCACGGGAGCCTGTGTGGTTGCCCTGGGTAAACACGCGACCGGGATGTTGAGTAATGACGACGATCTTGCCGACGCTATACGTAAGGCAGCCAAAGACAGTTACGACCGTGTGTGGCAATTACCGTTATGGGAAGACTATCAGGAACAATTGAAGAGTAATTTCGCTGACATGGCAAACGTCGGCGGCCCACAGGCAGGTACGATTACCGCCGCCTGTTTTCTCGCACGCTATACTAAGAGCTATAAATGGGCTCATCTGGATATCGCTGGCACGGCCTGGAACACCGGCGCCGAAAAAGGCGCGACAGGTCGTCCGGTAAGCTTATTGGTGCAATACGCATTGAACAACTTATAAGCAACCCGGGGCATACACATTGCTTGATTCCAGTAAGAAACACACGAGGTGACGAAGCTATGGCGCGCGTCGACTTTTATCTAATGAACAGCGATAGTGAAAGAGATTGCGATATCCTGGCCTGCCGCCTGACCGAAAAAGCTTACAAGCAGGGTTACAAAATTCAGGTAAAAACCCGTGATGCTCAGCAGAGCAAACGTATTGATGACTTGTTGTGGACTTTTTCACAAGGTAGCTTCGTGCCTCATACTGTCGATCCATCTCAGTCAGAGACGCCTGTTTTTATCAGTCACGAAGATGGCATTCGCGATAGCGCCATTTTGATAAATCTCACCGACAAGCTGCCACAGACATCGCCTGACAACGAAAGAGTGATGGAAATTGTCAGCAACCTTCCCGAACGCCGCGCCACGGCGAGGACACGATACCGTGACTATCGGGAAATGGGACACGACCTCCATACTCACCAGGTGTGATTGCAAAAAGACCGTCGCAAAGGAAGATAACATGGCAGAATTTGAACCCTCTCTGGGAGATCTCGACGACTTTGATCTCGATCAAAAAAGCACGCCTAGCGTAGGCCGTTCATCGCCTCAGGAAAACGAGGAAGAAAGCCAGATATTGGGTGATATCTCCCTCCTGGAAGAGGCCATCGCCGAATTGGAAACCGAAGCAGATGAGGAAGAACTGGGATCTCATCTTTCTTCGGAAGTATCACCGTATGATTTGGGTGACGAAAATGAAATTCCTGTCCTTGATGATGCCGTAGACCTGACCAATACGGTGATCGAATTCAACCGGCAACAGCATGACAATTTAGACATGGACGGCTCGATTCCAGTCCTGGAAGACATTGCTGGAGAAACGGGCTTTTCACACGGCGACCTGGATGATCTGGCGAGCTCATTACTGAACATGGACGATGCGATTTCAAGCGGAAATGTATCGGCGAGTCAGATCAGTGAACATTTGTTGGAAATGCCTATGGATAAATCCACTATCGCACAACACGAAGATCCCATGTCCCGACCGGAAGCATCAGAGTTTCAGGTTAGCACGATAAACAATGAGAGTGGTTTTGCGGAACAACTGTCGCAAATTGCACGCACAGTTGAACATAGTGTTGGCCTCTCCCATCCTGGCACCTTCGATATTAATCTGCCAAAAGAGCTCCACGCCCAGCTTTCACGCAAAATCGACAATCTGGTAGTGGAAGCCACCACGTCTATCACGAACGAGCTTCACCACCAACTGACCCAACGCATGGATAAATTACTGACCGAAGCGGTCGAATCGGTTCTCCCCAGTCTGATGGAGCAATTGGCCCAAGGTTTACGCACGGAAGTAAAGTCAAAAGTAAAAGCCCAGATTCCACAGATGATAAAAGACGTACTGGCCAATGCCCGTTTAACTGAGGAAGTCGACTAGTTACATCTCAAAAAAACTTTAAAAACAAACTGGTATATAATAATTTTAACTTACTCCAATTAACTACCAAGTGGAAGGATTGACTAAACCCTCCCTAACACATAGTATTTTTCAGCTCAGATAATTCAAATAGAACTATCCGTTTCAGTCACCACTGACACTGGAGGGATATATTGAGCTCGGTATACGATTTTATTGAAGAACTCGGCGAATGCTACTCGCTCAAAGAAATTCATGCGGTTTGCACAAAGTTCTGTAAGTCTATTAATTACGATTATTTTCACTATGGCGCGCAAATCCCGGTTAGTTTTTCGAAACCGGTTTTTGTTTTTGTCAGCGGATATCCGGATCCCTGGTGGGAACGCTACACCCAAAACAATTATCTCTATGAAGATCCTACCGTCATACATTGCGCTAACCATGTAACGCCATTTTTCTGGCAACAAATGAGCGGCTCTCGACACAAAGTCATCAACGAGGCGCGTGAATTTGGACTGCACCAAGGCATTAGCGTACCTGTTCATGGCGCAACTGGCGAAAAGGCCATTTTTAGTGTCGCATGCGAGCATCAAAGCAAACCCAGCACGAACCTATTCAATGCCGAATTGGGTAGCCTGCTGATATTTGCAAGCTTTGTTCATGAAACCGTGCGCCGGGTTATTATTCTGGAAGGATTCGAACAGACCCCAAGACAACTGACTCGCCGAGAAAAAGAATGTTTACTCTGGGCTGCCGAAGGAAAAACCACCTGGGAAACATCCCAGATTCTAAATATTGCCGAGAGCACCGTGACCTTTCACCTCAGCAATGCGGTCGGCAAACTCAATGTCGCAAACAAGTCTCAGGCGGTGGCAAGAGCCGTTGTTGAGAATTTAATCTCACCTTTCTCACTTTAAACACCTTAGTTTATCTCGAGTCCCTCGCACTCGGACCTGTATTTTCTTGGAGTACCCCCTTTCGCTTCAATCCGCTTTTATATGTCTTTCTAATAAAACAAAACTTCAGTGTGGGGGACAACACAAATGATCAATATTTCAATACATTTGAAAAACGACGGACAAAACAACCAACTTCAGGAAATGTTTCGATTGCGTAATACAGTGTTTAAAGAACGACTGGGATGGGATGTCCAATCCAAAGATGGCTTGGAAATCGATGGGTTCGACGATCTCAACCCTGTTTACATGATGGCGACAAATTCCTCGAAACAACTGGAAGCGAGCTGGCGCATGCTCCCAACAGATGGCCCCTATATGCTGGCCAATGTGTTTCCCTTTCTGCTTCGGGGCGAAGAAATACCGCGCTCTCCCGGCATTTGGGAGATCAGCCGCTGGGCAGCGGTATCCTGTCCAAGCAACCGGCGCGCGCAAGCATACGCCAATGAGTCAACGATAAGTTTAATCAAATACGCATACGACTATGCAGTAGAACACAATATCTCGCACTACATTGTAGTGACCAGCGTATCAATGGAAAAGCTGGTACACCGAATCGGTCTACCCGTTCGACGCTTCGGCGACGGAAAAGCTACACGCATAGGAAATGTGCTGTCCGTTGCCTGCTGGGTAGACATCAACGAACAATTCCACAACGTGGTTTATCCAAGAAAGGCGGCATAGGAAACTAACATGAAAATACTATTTGTTGGAGACACTCGTTCCCATCACTCTTTACGGGAAGTGATTACCGAGCGAAGCAATATCTTTTATCTCATGGACGCAAAAAAGGCTATCCAACAATTCGACCAGCTTGCCAATGGATTTGAATGGCTGGTATTCGATAACCGTATCCTACGCGCTTGTGGAACAAATGGGGCTCCCGCGTATCGGGAAGACAATCTGGCAACTCTCCAGGAGCAATCTGCTCGCACATCGCATGTCCCCACGCACGCAATCTGGTATGGCTATCACTCACCTGTAAACGACAAAAATCAAAAAGAGCGCAAAGAGTGACTGACAATACAACCATAGAAACAGAGAACAACGCAGACAACTTAATTCACAGCCGTCGAGCGAAGGGTTTGGCGCACGAAATCAACAATTGTTTTCAAGCGATAAAAAACAACCTGTTTCTAGCCAATCGCTATTTTCTCCGAAGCGATACCAACAGCGCGGAAAATGAGATCTTTCGCGCGCAATTAAAAAGTGTGCAAATTGATGAGCTTCTACACAAATTGTGCAACATGTTGAGCACCACATCTGAAAATTTTCAAACCCGAAAAATAAATATTATAAAAGCGATTGAGTCCTCACTATCAGCAACCATTTGCCATATCAGTGAAGACATTGAGTTTGTAACGGACATCGATACGACAGACACATCTATTCTCGTGCCGATAGGCATGATTGATCGTTTATTGACGATAGCCATTGGCAACGCCGTCCACTCCATAGGCAAGCTCGGGCGCATACGCATAAGAGCCAAACTAGCCAAGGTCGACGACCGTTGCTGTTGTTGTCAGCAGGCCATAATCGGTAAGTGGTTTGTCATCGACATTGAAGATAATTCAAGCGAACAATTAGAGGAAAGCACCATTCCTTTATTGTTCAAGCCGTACTATCGCGAAACCGAGATGGGACGTCACACTGCCATGTTCTCTTTGGAGGACATACTTCACCGGGAGGGTGGCCACATCACCCTGTCTTCGGTTGAAGGATGTACGGTTTTACGCTTTTACTTCTCCTGACGGAGGGCCATTTCAGCGTAGTGGCCCCTATATACTCCTCTTCGTTCAACAAAAGAGTAATCATCTGAACGAAGAGGAGTCTTTTTTTGCCCTGCAATCTCCCACATTCGAGATATGTGACAACGCGCCTCCCGGCTAGCTAACTAATTCATAAGCCTAACTGAGTTGTAACGTTGAAAATCTCCAGCAGGCATTGCAAACTACCTAACTCAAACCAAGCGATTAAAATAGTTTTCTGAGACGAGATATGTCATCCATACGCATACTTTCACTAAAGGGTGAAGAAGCACTCTCTTACCTACCGGCATTAGCAAAACTCCGTATCGAAGTCTTCCGCGAATTTCCCTATTTGTATGATGGAAGCATGGCGTATGAAGAAAAATATCTGAAGACCTATATACAGTCTCCCGACAGCGTGATAGTCGTTGCCCTTGATGGCGAAGAGGCGATTGGCGCCTCTACCGCACTTCCACTGCGCGATGAGACGATAGAATTTCAACAACCGTTTCGTCAGCACGGATACGATATCCCGCAGGTATTTTATCTTGGTGAATCCGTGTTGCGCCGATCATATCGCGGCCAGGGTCTGGGGGTGGCGTTTTTCACGGCCCGTGAAGCACACGCCCAAAGCCTTGGTGATTTTCCCATCTACACTTTTTGCGCAGTCGATCGTCCTGTTGATCATCCTCGACGACCAGCCGATTTCGCGCCGCTCGATGATTTCTGGAATCACCGCGGTTACGTCAAACACCCCGAACTGCATACCTTTTTCACCTGGAAAGAGATTGATGAAGACCAGGAATCGAAAAAGAAAATGGTGTTCTGGCTGAAGACGCGTAAATAAGTCTCGCGTACCGGGCATCCGCGGTTATCACCGAAAAATAGATCCACCCCGCCCTCAATGTCTTTGCCTTCTTTTCCACAAGGTTTCCACCCGAGCCCGAAAAGTGACGCGGCAAAAGAGCATGTCCGGACAAACTGGGCTATAATCGCGGCTATTTTCTGTATACAAAAGAACACTGTTGAAGGATTCCATGGATAAAACCTACGACCCCCAAGCCATAGAACAAAAGTGGTACAAGACCTGGGAGGATAAAGGCTATTTCGAGCCCAAAGCCAATGCAGCGAATACTGATCACTATTGCATTATGATTCCACCACCTAATGTGACCGGCAGCCTGCACATGGGACATGGTTTCAATAATACGGTGATGGATACGCTGACCCGCTATAACCGCATGCTGGGTAAGAAAACCCTGTGGCAGCCGGGCACCGATCACGCCGGGATCGCAACCCAAATGGTCGTCGAGCGTCAACTCGCGGCACAGAAAAAAACCCGCCACGACCTGGGACGGGAAGACTTCATCAAGCGCGTATGGGAATGGAAAGGCGAATCCGGCGGCAATATTACCCGTCAGCTACGCCGCCTCGGTTCTTCACTGGACTGGGCGCATGAACGGTTCACCATGGACGATGGTTTGTCGGAAGCGGTCAAAGAAGTCTTCGTACGTCTTCACCAAGAAGGTCTGATTTATCGCGGCAAACGCCTGGTCAATTGGGACCCGGTGCTGCATACGGCGGTTTCTGATCTCGAAGTATTATCGGAAGAGGAAAACGGATTTCTGTGGCACATGAAATATCCTCTCGTCGATGGTGAAGGGTATTTAGTCGTTGCCACCACCCGGCCAGAGACCATGCTGGGTGATGCGGCAGTGGCCGTTCACCCCGGCGACGATCGCTACAAGCATTTGATTGGCCAGAAGGTGAAACTGCCATTTACCGACCGCCTCATTCCTATCATTGCCGACGACTATGTCGATCCCGAATTCGGGACCGGTTGTGTAAAAATCACCCCGGCCCATGACTTTAATGACTATCAGGTATGGAATCGCCATCGCGATGAATCCGATATCGCGAGCTTACCCAATGGCGGTCTGATCAATATTTTTACCAAGGACGCCGCCATTATCGGTGCGACAGACGAACACGGTGATCTCATCCCGCAAGACTTTCATGGCCTGGATCGCTATGAGGCGCGTAAGAAAATTGTCGCCTCGCTAGACGCGCAAAACCTGCTCGAAAAAACTGACGATCACAAACTCATGGTCCCCAGAGGGGATCGTTCCGGCGCAGTAATTGAGCCCTTCTTAACCGATCAATGGTACGTCAAGGCTGGACCTCTCGCCGAACCGGCGATCAAGGCGGTTGAAGACGGCAGAATTAAATTTATCCCGGACAACTGGAAGAACACCTATTTCGAATGGATGCGCAATATCGAAGACTGGTGTATTTCACGCCAGATCTGGTGGGGCCATCGCATCCCCGCCTGGTATGACGAAAACGGTGATGTCTTTGTCGGTCGTTCCGAAGAGGAAGTCCGCAGCAAGCACAAACTTGGTGCGGAAGTCGCGCTGCGTCAGGACGAAGACGTCCTCGACACCTGGTTCTCTTCGGCGCTATGGCCGTTCTCGACCCTCGGCTGGCCCGAAAACACCGATAGACTCAAAGCGTTTTATCCAACGCAAGTTCTGGTCACCGGTTTCGACATCATCTTCTTCTGGGTCGCACGCATGATCATGATGGGCATGAAATTCATGGACGACGTTCCTTTTCACGAGGTCTACATCCACGGTCTGGTGCGCGACGCGCAGGGCCAGAAGATGTCAAAGTCCAAAGGCAACGTCCTTGACCCGATTGATTTGATTGACGGAATTGAGCTCGATGCCTTATTGCAAAAACGCACCAGCGGCATGATGCAACCCCATCTGCGCGAAAAAATCGAAAAGCAAACGCGCAAAGAATTCCCCGATGGCATACCTGCATTCGGCACAGATGCCTTACGCTTTACCTTTGCCGCACTCGCCTCTACCGGACGCGATGTGAATTTCGATCTCAATCGCGTCGATGGCTACCGCAATTTTTGCAACAAAATATGGAACGCGGCACGCTACGTGCTCATGAATACGGAAGGTCAGGACTGTGGTGAATCCGGCGGTGCGCTCGAATTTTCACTTGCTGACCGCTGGATTAGCTCGGCGTTTCAGAAGGCCGCGAAACAGGTAAATGAGTCCTTGAGTCAATACCGCTTTGACCATGCGGCCCAGGCGATATACGAATTTATCTGGCATGAGTATTGTGACTGGTATCTGGAATTATCCAAGCCAGTCTTGCAAAGTGAACAGAGTCGCGAAGCGGAAAAACGCGGTACTCGTGCGACTCTGGTAAGAGTTCTTGATCAGACATTGCGCCTGGCGCATCCGATTATGCCTTTTATCACTGAGGAAATCTGGCAACGCGTAGCACCACTTGCCGGGGTGGATAGTGAAACGATTATGCTGCAGTCTTATCCTCAATATGATAAAAGCTTTGTAGACGAGACGGCAGAAACCGAAATGGATTGGGTGAAGAGCTTCATCCTCGGTGTACGTAAAATACGAAGCGGCATGGATATCGCACCGGGAAAACCATTGCCGGTATTGTTGCAAAACATGTCTGCGCAGGATGAGAAATTCATCAGCAGCAACAGTCTGTTTGTACAACGTCTAGCCAAACTGGAAAGCATTAACCCGGTAGGCGAAGACGCCCCGGAGTCGGCAACGGCGCTAGTGGGCAATATGAAGGTCTTAATCCCCTTGGCTGGCCTGATCGACAAGGATGCGGAAACGGCGCGTCTGAACAAGGAAATAGAAAAACTTGTGAAGAACATCGCGGGGATAGAAGGTAAACTGGGTAATAAGAATTTTGTTGATCGTGCGCCCGAGGACGTGGTCAACAAGGAGCGTACCCGACTGGCCGAATTGCAGGCATCTATGGACAGCCTCAGAGAACAGCTGGCCAAGATCGAAAAGCTATAGAGCACAGTTTTAAATTTGACCCAGAAGGGTCGACATTTTCGAGTAATTAAGTGGCCCGGTTATTCGAAAATGCGAATGTTCGACAGGTCACTTTTTTGAGAGTAACTATAGTGAATATTTACGTTGGAAATCTGGCATATTCGGCCACAGAAGAAGATTTACGTCAGGCGTTCGGAGCTTATGGCGAAGTCAGCAGTGCAAGCATCATCAAAGACAAATTTTCCGGTCAGTCAAAAGGCTTTGCATTCGTCGAAATGCCAAATGACAGGGAAGCCCAGGCGGCAATTGACGGGTTAAATGAAAAGCCACTTGGCGGTCGCAATGTAAAGGTGAATCAAGCTAAACCTCGTGAGAGTCGTCCTTCTCGTCCACCACGACGTTAAGCTATGTATATATGACCACACTCCCTTATTAGGGAGGTGGTCATGAGCTATTGTTCGGCAAAACCGCTTACTGTCATCGCATAAGGTCCTTCTCCCGTCTTGGCGAGTTCACCTTCTATGCGTGCCAGCGTTCCGTTATTTGCGTTTCGGTTATATGCCACAACAGTATCCGAACCATTGTTAATAACGTAAACAAAGCGATTACTGGGGTCGACGACGACTGCGTAGGGAAACCAATCTGCATCGTAGGGTGAGCCCTGCACTTCGGCCAAGACACCGGTCTCATTATCCAGCTCAAACGCTGTCACATTATGACTTCCCCAATTGGCAACATAGACATACTTCTGTGACGCGTCTATGGTAACCGAATAGGGTTGGGCGCCAGAGAAAAAGGGTGAGCCTTTTACCTCTCGCAAGGTTCCGGTATGTTGGTTGATTTTATAAACTGACACTGTCGTCGAGCCATAGTTACTCACAAAGGCGAAACGATTATCTGGACTGACTTTTACGTAGATAGGACGCTCGTCCGCACCCACTTCCTTGCCTTGTAAAGAAATCTCGCCGGTTTTCGGGTCTATCAAATAGCAACTGACAGAATGGCCATAAAAATTTGTGACATAGGCAAAACGGCCATCAGGGCTAATATTAATCGAAATCGGGTGCTTGCCTGTTGGCGCCCACATAGACGTGGTCTTCAGTTCACCTTGCTCGGAAACACTCAGGACGTTTACCTTGTCATCGTCTTCTCGCGTCACATAGGCAAAGCGACCATCAGGCGAGACAACAATGGCATCAGGATAAGTACCAACATCAAAAGGCGAACCCGCAATCTCTTTTAGCTCGCCATCGTTATTCCTGACTTCAAATCCAGATATATTCTTTGAACCCTG
This sequence comes from Gammaproteobacteria bacterium, assembly GCA_029881255.1. Lineage (NCBI taxonomy): Bacteria > Pseudomonadati > Pseudomonadota > Gammaproteobacteria > Gammaproteobacteria bacterium. The sequence continues at coordinate 326,186 of JAOUMY010000003.1, forward strand.
ATTGACTACATACACAAAGCGCCCGGACCGGCCCGAAAAAACTGAAACCGGATAGCGACCTGTTTTATATGGAGAGCCTTTGACTGGCAACAAACGACCATCGTCTGGAGCGACTTTGAACACGGAAAGCGTGTTACTGCCTTGATTTGCCGAATAGACAAACTCGCTTTCTGTATGCATGGCCTTTGCGGCCCATAGATTCGCGGAAAAAAAACCGAACAATACCCACAGCATTGCTGCTGAAACACACCGCCTTATCATCCTGCGTCCCTCACCATTCTGGATTTTTCTTGGTTGTGTCATCATAGTGTAATGGAGATCAGGAATAAACCCGCTGTGCCTGAAACGATAGTCAAATTCGACTATTTTTTAGAGAGGCGAGGATTTCAATAGCGTGATGGTTGTCTTGCATGAGTGAAGATATAAATACACTGATAAATTCCCTGGTGCCGGATTGGGCAAACTGGGTCGCACAGGACGAAGATGGGTATTGGTGGGCGTTTGAAGCCGAGCCCCACATTGCCGATATTTCCTGGTATGAAAACGAAGTCGGTCGTTGTATTCGTTTGATTCAGACAGAATCAATCAGTCATTGGCGGGAAACGCTATTCACCATAGATCGTCTCGGAATGATGTGAACGAGGTGTTAAGGTATGGCGCGGCCTAGGATCCCTGTTCCACCAGGCGAGGCTTGCCCTCGTCGTCAACAGCCACATACGTCAAAGTAGCCTCTGTAACTTTGATAATCTCAGACATCCGGCCGCGTTCGGCAAACACTTCGACAAACACCGTCAACGAGGTATTGCCGACTTTCGTTACATCGGCATAACAGGAAATCAGATCGCCAACGAAAACCGGTTTGTGAAATTGAAACTCACTGACAGCAACGGTGACAACGCGTCCTTTAGCGCGACGTATCGCCACTACACTTCCGGCGATATCCACCTGCGACATAATCCACCCACCAAAAATATTGCCTGCGGAGTTGGTATCCCGAGGCATAGGCATTAATCGAAGAACAGGATCTTTATCGTGTGGCAGCTTGTCTTTGTGCATGTGCCAAGGGTAATCCAGCCATGCTTATGTGACAAGCTTATTCCGGTTTCACCCGAAAATAGCCATAGCTAAGAGGAGAACGAGACAAAATGCGATTTTCCCTGTCCACTAAATGCGCATACACATCGATGCGACACTGCACCATGCTATCGGCTATGGAGTTTAGATCGGCACACCGTTGCGTGTCACACACATCGGAGATGAGAACATTCTCACCTTCAAACAATGTGGAGGTGGCTGGTGTTTCGCATTCGCTGGTACCTGAGGAGTAATAACGAATCAGGCGCTCCAGACGAAAGCGATAACTGTATTTTATCTTCGCCCCTTCTGGCACGCCTTCTAATCCCGAAAGCATTTCGTCCTGCGCAGGCAAATGCATCACCGGACGTTTTTCATCAACCCGCGTCGGTTTGGAGTAGGAATAACTGACAGGCGCTCCGTCGGCATAACTGATTTGCGGTTTTTTCAGTGTCCAGTGTCGGGTATTTAGCGTGTGGGTCGCAGCCTTTAACTGACGTTGTTGTGTGTCCATGGCGAACATGCGTGCCTCAACGGTATAGCTTACGTCCTTGTCCGGTGAAACGCAGGCATCATCCAGTTCTTCCGCATACATATTGTCTCTATCACCGTCCTTTAAAAACATGGATGCTTGGTGCGTACTATTGGTTATCAATGCTGTTTCATCAGAGGATTTCACTCGCACGGAATGTAATCTGTCCTCGTCGGAGTGGGCGGGTGCATTTACAAAAACACGCGCTTGCAAGGCGACTTTCTTAACCCGTCTACAGTCCTGACTGTCGACATGATAAATCTGAGCCTCCATCACGGCGGGTCTGTCGAGACGCGCATCCTGTGTTAACAGAAAAAAACTATGGGCCAGCATTTTCGTTGCAGGCTTGCACAAACGGATGGTTTCCCCACCTGATTCCAGATACATCCACAACACCACTGCCTGATCCGGGTCGAGGCGCGTATAAAAATCTATGTCATTTACACCCAGCCGTCTCAGTGAGTAAACAAACAATTTTTGCATACGCTCAACATGACGATAGTCGACACCTTCATCATTCAGGGCGGCGTATCCCTGTTGAATTTGCGCCTGAAAATCCGCCAACACTTCTTCGGGATGACGATCAATCTGATTTTGATTGGCACTGACATAGGCATCTATCACCTCTTGCACACTAAATGTCCGCCCTGCCTGTGCCGACGCACCAACCGCCTGCGCAATGCCAAATGGTAAGGCCACAAAATCGTCTAGCGGCGCACAGGCAGTCTGCATTATGTCACGCATATATACCGCCCACTCATCCACTGTCGCCTCATTGTTGCGCAAGCCGTACCACCAGGCTTCAAAGTAAAACCGATGCGCCGCGAGCGCGCTATTGTTCGCCGCGTGTAGCAAGCCCTGACCGAACTTTTCCAATCGATGCGATCTGGAACGCTTTGCTGACAGTTTTTCAATATCGCCTTTCATGTAGCGTAATTCTTCATTCACCATCCGCGAAACGAGATCAAACGTTTCGGGAGACGGTAATGCCCAACGGTTTTCAGGTAAGCGCGATATTGTTTCGCGTAACAGGTGTGTATGAACTGTACTGAGGATATCGATTCGTATGTACGCCGATTCTCGCGGTGCAATAGAGGCCATCAGGTGGAAGCCACGGTGCGAACTTTCAAACTCGTAGTAATAGTCGTACCCAATACCATTGGTCATGACGCTGCTTTCCACATCCGAGAAAGCAAACATGCCGGAGGCATCACTGACTACACGCTGGAGCTCCTCGCGCTGCTTACCTTGAACCTTGAACAAGATAACTTCGGCACCGCCGAGTGGCAGGGGCACCTCACCCACAAGCGCACCATCCAATTCGCCTGAAATAGCAATAGGCTTGGAATATCGCAGTACGTTCTGAAAAGGCTCTGGTTCCCCGACCAGGGAACAAGCACTCAGAAAAAAGCTAACTAGAACTAAGGTGGTAACACCTTGGTTTCGGCGCATACTCAGACCTGTTACAACTATCTGATGCCGTCCGTAACATCCGGGGTTTTCGCAATTGAAACATCTATAAATAGAATTATCGGAAAAACCTTAAATCATCCAAGGGGGAAAAGACTGAGTTGTGAACCATGCAGAGGCGAAATGTGAACCAGGCACGGTCCACACTTAGAATACAAATTTCAAACGCACGATAGAATGTGGCTTATTTGAAAAGAAATCCCAAGGTTTTGATATTTCCAGCGTTCTTAATCTGAACCTTGCCCTGTGCATCCGGCCGTCCCATCATGCTCAGAGAACGGGCCAGGGGCGAATTGCTACCCTCTCGAGAGGCGAATGCGCCATCGAAATTATATGCACCATCCGGCGCCAGGGTTAATTTACCGCTAGCTTCAAGAGGCCCGCCACCGTCGCCAAGCGTGGCTTCAATACCGGCATCGGTCGTCTGCAGGTTTGCACTTAAATCGCCGAGCACTATGCGTTGAGGAAAGCGGGTTTCAGCGCTATTCCAAACTACGCGGCCCTGTGCTTCACTGACAAGACCGTCACTCAGAACCAGTGATTCCAGGTTTAAACCAAGATCGCCTTCGAGTTTTATCGCCGGCAATCTCGCCATACGGACGATGTCACTCATCGGCATACGCGCGCGGATATTTTTAGCTAGCATATCGCCACCCAAGGTGCGATACAGTTCCGCCTTGACGCTACCGTCACCCAGCTTGAAATTCAAACCCAGTCCGACGCGTCCAAGCAGCAGAGAACTTGGATATAACTCCCAACTTAAATCCCGTAAGGTATTACCTGAAGCGCTGACAAAAGCTGCTTTTCCAGACCAGACCGTACCACTGACGCGATACAACTTTACCTTTGCAGGCAATGCCTCCAAGGTGTCCGAAAACAATCCATAAACCAATGTGGCAGGAATCTGAGTAATCAGAAAGACCAGATAAAGAACGACGCCAAAAAGTGTGTAGCGCTTCCAGTACTGCGTCACGATGCTCCCCCTGCGAAGACCAGACGCACATTTACGCGACCAGGTGCATTCTCTTTATCAACGGCTACGGATTCAATCTGAAGAGAGTAGTTGCGCTCAAGATTTTCCAGCCAGGTAACGACGTCATCGAAAGAGGCCTGCTCTAACCACACGCGCACTTTGTCGCCGCCATCGGGTTCAACCCGCTTCATGGCGTCGCCAAGATTACCGGCCTTGGCAGTGCGATCAATCACACCCAATAATGACTGACCACCGGCGCCGACCGCGGCCTTGCGTGTACCGGAAGAACGCGTTAAACGCTTGACCTCCTGCGCTGAATCCTCCATCCACTTGAGCAATTTACGCTGCTCTTCCACCTGTTTTTCCAGACTTTTGGCCTCGTCCATGACGGGTTCGAGGATACCAAGAAAAAGAATCATCAGCCCGAGCACGACTCCGGCAACGCCAAGCAAGAGACGCTCGCGCGGATTAAGTTGCTGCCAATACTGCTTGATCTCATCCATACGCTAACTCTTCTTGATATTGATCCGGCCTTGCACCTTGTTATCACGTGCAGCCGCAGATTGAATTTCCACCTTAAGTTTACCGTCGGCGCCCAGTCGTTGTTTCAATTCGTCTAACACCTGCAAATTGTTTACTTCAAGTTCAACGTCAAGCGTGTCGTTTTTAAAACGCACACTGCGCAATACCAGCCCGCTGGTCTGACGGAAAGCACTGCCAGTATCACCGAGCAGATTTAGAAAACCGTTTTCTACCGTACCGCCACCTTTTAAAGCTTCGAGTTGTCGCTGCATCTGCACTTTGGGATTGACGACTTTTTTGGCGTCGGGGAATGCGCTTCGATAAGTCTTTTCAATTTCCGCGTTGAGTCGCTCTTTCTCGGCATCAAGCACTGAAACGTCGTAAATGGAAATACCCAATTGCAAAACAAACCATGCCCCGGCCAGGGACGCAGCGAAACGCCACGGGCGTAAAATTTTTCCGATTTGTTCGCGACGACTATAATCGCCTTGAAGCAGATTAATATTCTTGTCCAGCGCAATGCCTTTTCGTTCCCGCGCCAAATAATCCAGAATTCCACCGGTGGATTCCCGCTGCTCAAATGCCACGTCTTCCACATCGGGACGCACCAACTCCACCATCGACTCGGCACCATAAAAAATCAATTGCGCAGGCTTTTTATCTTCAGCCTCTTCCAGCATCAAACTCAACATAAAGGCTGCGTTATCGATGTCGAAACTCATGTTCTGCTGATCCGGTCTCACCACATAGAGTAAATCACCGTCGGCAAACAAGGCCCAGGTATCATCCATTGAGGGCAAAGACAATATATCTGCTAGCAATGCATGCGGATAAATACTGGCCTCGCTCAAGGCCGCCATCCACTCATCCATCTTGTGGCGCGCCACCACGATTGTGTTCACCGCGCCATCACTACCACGGGCGCCTACGGCAAAATGCGTATCCTCGACGATGTCGGCAACCTGATCCTCAATTGCAAAAGGTATGGCCTTGAGCATGCGTTGCTTGTTAGTGGTCGGGACGTTCACGCGAGTCAGATTAACATCCGTTCCCGGCACCATGACGATGATTTGTGCACCACTGGTTTGAGAAGCCAGATCTGAAAGTGAACCGCTGGCGACAGGCGTCGCGCCAACGCCGGGATCGATGCGCACCCAGTGCACACTCTGAAAGGGCTCACGCGCCAGTTGTATGATTAATTGAGTCGCCATAATCAGATTCCATCGGTTCCAAATGCGCGCGACACCGTGAGCAACTCACTACGGCCGCCGGTATCGCGATAAATAATACTGTTGTAAAGCAAGGTGATCTTGCCCACCTGTGTGGTTGCCCTGATCATAAAATAGCTACTCTGCACATCCAGTCCTTGCAAGTCATTTTCAAATGAAGTCTTCTGCGTATTGTTGTTCTTCAAGCCGTCCTTGATATTTTTGATTTCAGTGTGCTCTGTAAAATCAGACACGCTTTTAAACGGACGGCTCGCCAACATCTGCTCCACCACGCGCGCATCCAGATAGCCAGACAACGCCTGTAAAACCAGCTTATTCGCTGAATTTGGATTAATCGTCGAGTAATGCTCAGGCAAAGCGGACACGTATTCTAGCAAACCCGGTACCTGTTCATCCTCTATTGTTGCGCCATTGAGCAGCTCCGGGGTAAACCCCTCGATCAAAGCCAACTCGGAGGTGCTGCTTAACATGCGATTGGCCGCACGATACGGCGGAAGTTTGGCCAGGTACTCGCTGTCTTCGGCGCCAGGGAATCGAAGCTCCTGATCCTCGTCCAGCCAGTCGAGGGTAGCATTGACCAGAGCCTCTGCCGATATGGACAAACGCAACTGGTCGGCAACGATTGAAATCAGCCGACGAAAACGTTCTCCCGCAAGCGGTACCGGCTTTCCTTTATCGTCGACCAAATTGTTAACATTAAAGCGCCCTTCCAGGTCGAGCAGGCTACCACTTACCGTACCGTTCTCAACAGGATAGGTATAGGGCACGAACAATAATTCCGGGTCATCGTATTTAGGACCCTGCTTGGTGTACTGCAGCAACAGCTCTTTGGCTACACTTTCTATTCCCAATGCATACAGATATGCCTGATCAGATTCCAGCACGTTTGCAGTGCGGCGTACGTCCAGGCCCTGACGTGAAGAAAGTGCAACTGCGGTTACCGTTGCAATCGACACAACCAGCATCGCAGTGATCAAGGCCACGCCGCGTTGCTGTCGTATCGGTGTCTGTTTTGGGCTAAATATCTTGTTCATGGGGTATTGTCTGTACCGCCAGCGTCTTCAGTACCATTACTATCTGTACCGCCAGTGTCTGTACCACCACTATTTGTGCCGCTAGTGTCTGTGTTGTTAGTGTCTCCCGAGTTGTCGGGAGTCTGGTCGGTATTTTGATTGTCACCAGTATTCTGATTCCCTTGGGCATTATTGCCGCCATTCGTCTGAGTTGACTGCTTTTGTCTCTTGTTTCCAGCGTATTCCCCTGGCGTCACACGAAACAGCCGTTTGATCTCACCGATTCCTTCGACTTTAATCGTCATTTCCACGCCACGGGGAAGCGCACTGGGATTGGCCTGTTCACCGAATTGCGGCGGCCACGCATCTTGCCACTGTAAGTCCTTATCCATATAGCGAAATTTTAATTCCTTAACATCACTGAGCAAATGCCGTTCCAGTGGTTCAACTACATGCGGCTGATCGAGCATTTCCACTGACAGTCGATCCAGTTTTTCCTCGGCCAGGCGATAACTGACGCGCTCCATTGTGCTGCGGACACGCTTCATAGGATTACGTTTGCCTGCGCGGGTGAAACTCAATGGAAACTCGCCGAAAAAGCTGCCTTCCAGGGCAGGCTTACGATCGCCATAGCTATCCCGAATACTTCGTCCTATCACTTGCTCGATGTCGCGCTGGATGATCGTCATGGCCCGTTGAACTTCCACTAATCGATCCGCCTGTTGTTCGGTATGACCTTTGGAATCGAGCACAATCTGCAAACCGGAATAGGCCATAACAGACAGAATGGAAAACACCGCCAGCGAGATCAACAGTTCAATGAGCGAGAAACCGCGCGCTTGACGCTTTAACGCAATCATGAATTCGGCTTCCCTATCAAGGCCAATACCGTGGCGACCGGACTCTTGCTCTCCCGATTGGTACGCACCTCAACCTGTATCTGGCGGATATTGGCCATTTCGTCGTTCAGGGCTACGACGTTTACTTTCCAGTGCCACTCATGCCCGGCCATTTCTTCAGTGCCAGTATTTGAACCCACCGGAGGAAATTTATTTTCGATCTGTATCTCGGCAACGCGATTCATCGCCACCCAATGAGCAAATGTTTTCTCGCGCAAATAACTGGCGTGGGAGGCATTGGTGCCGATGCTCTGAATAATCGTACCCAGCGCAATCGCTAATACAGCAAGCGCCACCAGCACTTCCATCAGTGTGAAGCCCTGTTGGCCTATGGGATTACTGTTTTTCCTTGGTGGCATATTCAACCTTGCCGCTGTAATCGCCCTCGATCTGATAATCCGTGCCCTCGTCACGCCCGATGCTCAAGGCAAAAGGAATCATCTCACCACTGGAAAGTATAAAGATGCTCGGCACTTCATCGGTTTCACCCGGGTCGAGTGATAGCGCAACGCTCTCACCTTCGATCTCGGCCTCTTTAATCATGATGTCGTCGGGCAATTCTCGTCGACGAAACGTTTCTTCGTCCTTGTCCATAGGCACCAGCTTTCCATCAATGCCGAGGGTCATAAAATCGTAATACTTGCGAGTGAGCTGCACCGCCAGATCGCGTGAGTTCATGACCGATTCTTCCGTTGCCAAGCGCAGCAAGGCCGTCAAACGCCGAGCCTCTTCCTCCACCTTGCGGTCGGCGTTGCCACCGACAGACAGCGCGGCAAAGGTCATGATCATGCCAATGATGAAAATGACCACTAATAACTCTAAAAGCGAGAAGCCACGGGTGTTGCGTCCACGTGGCTTCATAATCTGACTGGTCATGTGAACCTAAGACGGGGATATCAGGATTCGTCCAGATTCCAGTTCCCGATATCAGCGTTGATCTCGTCGCCCCCTTCAACGCCATCCGCGCCAAAAGAGTAAATGTCGAACGAGCCGTTCACGCCCGGAATCAGGTATTGATACTCATTTCCCCAGGGATCTTTGGGCAGGCGGTCGATATAGCCACCATCTTTCCAATTGCGAGGTTCCGGCGTGCCGGAAGGCTTCTGCACCAGCGACTCCAGACCCTGATCTGTCGACGGATAGTTGAAATTGTCCAGCTTATAGAGATTTAGCGCAGCTTCCAGGGTGCGGATATCCTGCTTGGCCTTGGCGATACGCGCGGTATCCGGGCGATCCATGACTCGTGGCACCACCACCGCTGCCAGGATACCGAGGATGACGATAACGACCATTAATTCTATAAGGGAAAATCCTGCTGATTTGCTTCTCATTCCTGCTCCTATTCCAAATCCGATGCCGCGCCGGGTGTAATGTGTGACATTAGACGGCAAAAAGTGTTCCGTACATTCTGGCGAATTTTGTGTGCTCATTATAAGGGGTATGGACAAAACAAACAGCCTGAAATTTCAGTCATTTTTAGCGCATTTCATCGACTGTGCTAGAATCCGACATGGTTATCTCAAGCATAGTGGCAATATGAAAGTTAAGCGGATTTTCCTCACACCACACACGATGGTATTGCTGTGCGCGATGCTGGTTTCTTTCCATGCCCATGCCCAATGTGAAGCACCGGCGCAGGACCGCGTTATGTGGGAGGGCTGCAATATGGCGGGAGCCGATCTCAGTGGCGCCAGCCTGAGACATGCCGTGATGACACGCATGAATCTGGACGGGGCAAAATTCGAGAAGGCCTTAATTGATGACGCGGACATGGGATATAGTTCTTTGCAGAAAGCCAATCTACGCAACGCGCGTGCAAATAATATTCGTCTGATCGGCGCCGATTTGCAGCATGCAGATTTGAACGGCGCGCGCATGAATTACGCACGCCTCGATCGCGCCAATTTCAGTGCTGCCACATTGAAAGGGACGCAATTGACTGAGGCCAGGATGTATAACACCAATTTTCATAAGGCGCAGTTGCAGCAAGCGAATCTCACCGGCGCATTGATGGAACAGACGGACTTAGGTCAAGCCGATCTCGGTAAAGCCATTCTGGACAAAGCGGAATTAATCAAGGCCAATCTCGAAGGGGCTAGTTTGAAAGACGCCTCGCTACAAAAGGCAAAACTCAGTAATGCCAATCTGAGCGATACGGATTTTACCAATACCAATCTCAGTGGCGCCGATTTACACGGCGCTGACATCACCAATGCCCGTTTTGACAATGCGATACTCGATAATGCAATTTGGGTGAACCGCAAACGCTGCCGACCTGGGTCTGTTGGGGAATGTAAATAGGCTTCTAAAACGCTCTACCGATTTAGAACAAGCAGACAGTTAATTCGAGCTTAGCTTTCAGATATACGCGCTTATCGCACGAACCATATTCAGACAATCAATCTCAAACCTTGCTATTGGTTTTCTTTTGCAAACGGACCGAATGTTTATCGACTACAGTCGTTTAAAAAACACCGCAAAACACGATGAGTAACCCATCAAAGTACCTGCGTCGCATACTAACGTTTATCATCCGTCTGTGCGACATACGCTTCATCTGACACGACATACTTGCTGAACGCGATTAGCGGCTCAAGTAAAGTACGCATGGTTTCGCGCAGTGACGTGTGCTGTCGTAAATAGTCGGCAATGGGCGGGCTGACGTCGTAATAGAACTCGACGAATTTTCTTCCCAGGTAATTACTTAGTAGAAATTCGTCTCGGAAAGCACGTAGATAACGAACTTCAGGGGCCATACCTGTGCCATAAGCCGCGGTTGCAATAAAACAGGTTGGATCATTGTCTTTAATCACGACCGTCGAGGCGTTGCTCAATACATTGATAGTGCCGAAAGAATTGAGATGTACTTTTAAGGCCTCATCGTTTTCGCCAATGTCATCGTCGTAGATTTCCACGGCGATAATCTTGTCGTCGTTTTCACCTTCAGACCAGAACAACTCTCCCGTTGTTTCGACGTAATCAGTACCGGCATCAGCATTACCTGCCTCGGTATGGAATAAAACGCGCGCCTCCCCATGGGCGCCGCCCTTGCGTCGCACTTTAATTATGGCCTTGCCATCACCTTCGTTGATATCGAGCTGAGTCACTTCAAAATCAATCAAGCCCGTGTCATCTACGTCGTCGTCAACAATGTATAAAGCCATTTCATCCAGCAAGCGATCATCCTCGCTATGCAATAGTTGCAAGGTCAATTTTTCTGTGCCTTCACCAACCAGGTCATCAATGATCGCCATAAACACATAGCGTAATCCGTCTTCACCATCCTGCCAGCGTAACTCTCGACTCAAAGACATCGCATCTTCGGGGCCGGACAGATCATAATGGATTCTGACCTTCACTTTGTATTCGTCTTCACTTCCACGCTGACGCGTTACCGGTATCATAATATTGCCATCGGTTTCGTTCACCGTCATTGCGTCGTTGCTAAAACGAATTTCACCCGGTTGAATGACGCGTATGTCCATCGTATGCACACTGAACAAACTGGGGTCATCTGCATCGCTTAGCGAGAATACAAAACGGTATGCGCCGGATGACTTATGACCGTTCCAGTAAAACTCGCCCAGTTGCTCATCAAAACCCGCGCCAGCAGGAATTTCTATCACCTTGAAAACGGGTTTGGTCTGGTTGTCATCCTGGGCATTCACGCTTATGCGCACGTCTTCGGTAGCGTTCACGGTAACAAAGGACGGCATATCGTATACCGGCGCTTTGTTTGTCACGGTAACTTCCACCACGTCAAACGAAACACGTCCTTGTCCGTCACTCGCCTTCATTAGAAATACCTGCTGACTGCTACGTGCGGGCGCGACATAACTGACGCTATTGCCATCGCGGTGAAGAGTGGAAACCGGACCGTCGAGTTGCGTCCATTCTACGCTGTATTGCGAGGGCAATATCGCAGGCCTTAAATTAACCGTCGCCGCGGGTGAAACCGTTTGATCATTGCCGGCGGAAGCGAAATTGTTTGTACTGACGACGACGGATACATCATCTTCATGTAATTCGCCATTGTCATCTGCCACTGTAAGACGAAAACGCAATACACCATTGATTGCCGGCGCGATAAACCACGGCTGCGATGACAATGCATTATTCACCACCACGGATTCACCAAGAAACTGCTGCCATTGATAGGATGCAATAGATCCATCGACATCCAGACTACGCGTGCCATCAAGTGTAACTCGCGAGCCCGGAGTAACACGAATATCCGCTCCGGCTTTCGCCACTGGCGCTTGATTGATATTGACTGACACTTCCCGTTCGACGGCATAAAAATTGTCGTCCGTGATACGTAAACGAAATCGCAATGACTGCGCCTTATACGGTGCATAGAAGCCGGCCAGCATACTATTTCTCCCTACGAAATCCACCGGCGTGCCGCTTAACTGGGTCCATTCAAAGCGCGTGATATAACCATCAGGGTCGGCGCTTTGCGCAGCATCAAGATTTACCCAGTCTCCCATATTCACTGTCGTTGGCGCATCTATCGCTATCACAACCCCTTTATTGATTAAAAGCGATATTGTCGTTTCATCTGTTAGGCCAAGCGCATCGCTTACCGTAAGTAAGAAATCTAGATGTCCTTCACCTGTTGGCGCAACAAAATTAGCGCGCACTTTATCCGCATCGAGAAGAGTAATCGGGGGTCCACTCAATTGTTGCCACTGGTATTGTGTAATATTGTTATTAGGGTCTTCACTGATGACTGCATCAAGTGAAATATTTGCGCCGGGATTTATTTTTGCCGGAAAAACCGCAAATGCGCGGGGCGCCTGATTGATTTGTATATGTACGTCATGAGTCGCTGTGAGCCCCATATTGTCGGTTGCTGTGACCTGTAATACGACATCGCGAGTATCGCTGGGTAAGACAAAAGATTGCCGGTCGCCACTCGAAGCCGACAAAGCCACGCCTGGTCCATCCAACTGCAGCCAATCGATACTTGAGACACTGCCATCCGCATCCTGCACGTCAGCGATAAGCGTGAGCTGGTCACCGACATTGCCGATCAAGTCACCCACGATCTGAATATGTGGTGCCTCATTGACATAGACACTTACACGATCGGTAGCCACAAGCCCGCTGTCATCCTGTACTGACAAATCGAAACTTAACCAGCCTGGCAATTGCGGCGCAACAAAGGAGGAAACCGGCGCGATAAATGTCGACAGTTCCACGGTTTCACCGGCTACTTGCTGCCATACATGGTATCGAATACTACCATCGGTATCATAACTACCCGCGCCACTCAGCGTGACCGTATCACCGGGATTGACCACGACATCGGGCCCCGCTACGGCAACAGGGGCGTGATTGACGTTCAAGCTCACCGTCGCACCCGACTGCAAACCATCGCCGTCGCTAACGGTTAAACGAAATCGCAAGACCTGCGATGTAGCGGGCGCCAGGAATTGCGGCGATACCGTTGCGGAGTTAGAAAGACTGACCGCGATGCCTTCAATTTGCTGCCACGAATACGAAGCGATACCCAAATCATCACCACTCTCAGTTCCATCGAGAAATACCGTTTGCCCAGTCGCAACTGCGCGATCTCTTCCCGCGTGTGCGATGGGTGCCTGGTTAATGCTTATCGTCACACTGGCATTTGCTGACAACAGTTTTTCATCGCTGGCACTGAACTGAAAAACCATACTGCCTGTTGCCGCAGGGACCGTGATTACAGCATTCGTCGTGGTCGATTGGGAAATAGAAACTAACGGACCGGAAACCTGAGTCCATAAATAACTCATCGCCTTGCCTTCCGGATCAGAAGCCGTTGCCGTCAAGTTCAACACCTGCCCTGGATTCGCGCGTCTATTCGCCATGACACTGATTTGTGGTGCCTGATTTCCGCTTACCGCGCGTAAGGCAGCGGCCGCATCTAATATGCCTGCGCCGCATTTATTCGTTGTACAGTCGCTACTCGTTCCCGTTGGAAATGTTTTCACGCTCGCTAACAAATGTTCACGCAATTTTGCAGGTGTTAACGATGGCGACACTGACAGCATAAGAGATGCAACACCGGCAACATGCGGCGCGGCCATGCTGGTGCCTTGCATGCTGTAGTAGGAATCGTCCCCCGCTTCTTTCAGGCCACTGTTATATGTCGATACGATCGCGCCGCTATAGCCACCACCCGGTGCGGCGATGGCGACCTCTTCACCCGTATTGCTATAAGACGCCAGTTTGCCGTCTCGCGTTACCGCCGCAACAGTAAAGGCGTTATCACACGATGCGGGTGATCCATATGCGACGTCACCGCCAGCGTTACCTGCTGCAACAACAACGAAAGCGCCTGCCGCTACTGCATCGTTAATCGCGTTTTGCTCTGTGTATCCACACGCACCGGCGGCACCTAAACTCAAATTTATAACTTGCGCGGGATTTGGATTATCGGGAACACCACTGACATGTACTCCAGCAGCCCAACGGATACCTGCGGCAATATCCGACATGTATCCACCACATCGTCCCAAAACGCGCACAGGCAAGATTTTCGAAACCCAGTTAACGCCGGCAATGCCTTTTTCATTATTACTTGCAGCGGCGATAATGCCCGCAACATGAGTGCCGTGCCACGTGCTATAACCCGCGCCACAAAAATCGTCACTGCTACTCCAATCACCGGGATCATTGGCATCGGCATCACGACCATCGCCATCATTGGAAACCGTTGTGCTTGAAATCAAGTCATAACCTGGCAGAAGTCGCGCACTCAAATCCGCGTGCGCGCGCACTCCGGTATCAACAACGGCAATAACGATATCGCTACTACCCGTTGTGATATCCCATGCCGCAGGCATTCCAATACCACCGACATCGCTATCTCTCAGGCTCCATTGGTCAACGAAACGACTGTCGTTAGGCGTTTTGGCAATACGCACCCAGCGGTCGACTTCAGCGAACTCGATTTCATCATCGCGATTCAGCTGCGCGATAACTTCTTCCACTCCGTACGAGTCCTTGCTATCAAGATTAACAATCTGCGCGCCATCACTCATGGTGCGTATCTTGGAAAACGCCAGCCCCATACGCAATCCAAGTTCAGCAAGATGATCACGCTTGAGTATTTTCTGGCTTTGACCGGTTTCGGTTTTGAATTTAATGATCAGGCGCGTGGGCGGATGAGAGTCGGCATAGGTGGAGGTAAAAAAGAAAACGCTTAGCAGTAAAATTAGAACACGGAGCATAATATCGGCCACCTTGCTCAGGGCCGACTGCGCAAGCGAAGACTCGCGCGTATTGCCACTTCACTGGCGGCCCTGCCTAAACGCAGGGTCGCCAGAGGCTCCTCTACACAGGAGACCTTGAAGTGACCGCTATTTCCATACCCTCTCTTCCTTTCCCTCATATTCCCCACACTTGAGAAATGCATGTGTAAAAAAAGAGGAATAGACCGATAGAGCCGGTGCTCGATTTTCCCCGCAAGTCGCGGGATACCGCCCTGTTCCTGTTAGGCTATCGACACGCCGAAAAAGGGGATTCATCGAAAAACTGCGATCTGGGTCACAGAACGTAAAACGCGATATAGACACGCGATAATTATCATTTATTCATGAGGATAAAGAGAGGTATTAGACTTATTTGGCAGACTTGGAACTGTTATCCAGATGTTTGGCCAATAGCTGTATATCACGCTGCATGTCCTTAAGCGCTACGCTTTCACTGTCATAGGCTTCAAGGATATAAACCGGGGTATTTTGGCGTAGCTCGGAGAACTCGACTCGCCACTTCGCCTTTAATTGAGCGCCCAGCTGATCAAGCACTTGTTTGACCGAATCAATACGGATGTGATTTTCGGCATAAAACCAGACTTGCGGGTGGCGGAGTAATTCACCATCCTGCTGCGCATGCCCCTCACACGACCAGATCGGTTGCCAGGGCGAATTTGTTGCTATTGCATAGACTAACGGCAACACCTGCGACTCGATGGGAAAACGGTCGGGTTCGGCCACCATGGCACGCGCTATGCCGCTGCAATCCATATTGCATTGACAGTCACAGCTTTTCGCGCCACAACTCGGGCAAACCACATCACAATGCGGGCATACCCGCTTACTGGGGGGCTGATCTGAGTTTGTTTGCTTACGAGGCTGGTCTATACGCATGGTCATTACACCGATAATCTTTGTTGATATATCGGCGTAAAAATCGAATCTATTAGTCAGCGAAGAAAGGGAAACGCATTATCGCGAAAAAAGCAGGTTTATTTAACCAGGGTGTTCATATCCAGTATCGGCAACATGATCGCCAATACGATAGTGACAACCACGCCACCCATGATCAGTATCATCAAGGGCTCGAACAGACTCATCATGCCGGTAATCATGGTTTCAACCTCCCGTTCCTGGTTTTCCGCGGTGCGTTCTAACATCTCTTCAAGATTTCCCGATGATTCACCTGAGGCAATCAGGTGTATCGCCATCGGCGGAAAATAACCGGAAGCGTTTAAGGCCTTGCTGATACCGGTACCTTCGCGAACCTTACGCGCTGCTTCATTGACGGCGTCACGCATGGGGAGATTGACGATAACCTGTCCAGAGATACGCATCGCCTCCAGTACCGGCACGCCACTGGCGGTGAGTATGCTAAAGGTGCGAGAAAATCGCCCGGTATTCATTGCGCGGGTGAGCCGCGCCACTATAGGAATACGCAGCAGCAGGTGGTGAAACTGACGTTTAAAGGATTCTATGCGCATCATGTAGCTAAACAGCGCGGCCGCCATCACCAGCAAAATGAAAACATAAATCCCGAAACCTGAGACAAAGGCGCTGACCATAATCAAGCCCTGTGTCAGCAGCGGCAATTCCTGGCCAATCGTTTCGAACATCTGTACCACTTGCGGTACGACATAGGCCAGCAAAAGCATTACAACCGCTATCGCCACCAACACAATCATGATCGGATAGACTAATGCCATGACAATGTTCTGGTTGAGCTTCTGACGCGCTTCGGTGTAATCCGCCAATCGCCCCAACACACCGGTAAGATGACCCGACTGCTCTCCGGCCTCAACCGTGCTGCGAAAGAGTTCGTTAAAGATATGAGGGTAGTCGCCCAGAGCAGAGGCCATGGTATGGCCTTCGAGAACTCGCGAACGCACACCCATGACCATATTGCGTATACGCGTTTTCTCGGATTGTTCCGAGACCGCCATGAGCGCTTCATCAATAGGTAGTCCGGAGCGCACCAGCGTTGCGAGCTGACGGGTGATGAGTGACAAATCGGTTGCCTTGATTCCGCGAGTCAATGAAAACTGACGTTTCCCTGCGCGCGCCTCTTTCTGGCGCACTTCCTCGACAGATAAAGGCATCCAGCCGCGATCACGTAATTGCTGACGTACCTGACGCGCGGTGTCGCCTTCAAGTACGCCTTTGGTCTCTTTGCCTTTCTCGTTTAGCGCTTTGTATTCAAACGCACCCATGACTGTTATCAGCCTTCACGAGTAACGCGCAAAACTTCTTCCAGCGACGTATGCCCACTGAGCACACGACGCATCCCGTCATCACGTATACCCGGCGTACGGGTTCTGGCCTGCTGTTCCATGCGGTGTTCGCTGTCGCCGTCATGAATCATGCCGCGGATCGACTCGTCGATTTCTACGACTTCATAAATACCGGAACGTCCGCGATAACCAAGATAGCTACAGACTTTGCATCCCTTGGGACGATAAATCGTCGGAGGATTGTCGGTAGCAACACCGAGCAATTCACAGTCGGAATGACTCGCAGTAACCGCTTCCTTACAATCCGGGCATAACAAACGCACCAGTCGCTGAGCGACCACGCCCAATAAACTCGACGATATAAGAAAGGGCTCGACGCCCATATCGCGCAAACGCGTAACCGCACCAACAGCGGTATTCGTATGCAGGGTGGACAACACCAGGTGTCCGGTCAAACTCGCCTGCACCGCGATTTCGGCGGTTTCCAGATCACGTATCTCACCGACCATCACCACATCCGGGTCCTGACGCAGTATGGCGCGCAGTCCGCGCGCGAAGGTCATATCCACTTTGGTGTTGACGTTGGTTTGACCGACGCCATCGAGAAAATATTCGATAGGGTCTTCCACCGTCATGATGTTACGGCGGCGATCATTGAGTTTTGACAGCACCGCATACAAGGAGGTGGTTTTACCTGAACCGGTCGGCCCAGTTACCAGAATAATCCCGTGTGGCCGAAGAATAATGCGTTGCATGACTTCGAAAGACTTCTTGTCCATGCCCAATTGTTCGAGATCAATACGCCCGGCCTGCTTATCCAGTAGACGCAATACCACGCGCTCGCCGTGACCAGAAGGCATGGTGGAAACACGCACGTCTACCGCGCGTCCGGCGATACGCAGGGAAATACGGCCGTCTTGAGGGATACGTTTTTCAGCGATATCCAGTTTGGCCATGACCTTGATACGCGAAACAATGAGCGGCGTAACCGCCTTCTTCTGTTCCAGTACTTCGTGCAACACGCCGTCGACGCGAAAGCGCACCACCAGCCGGTTTTCAAAGGGTTCAATGTGGACGTCAGATGCGCCTTCCTTAATAGCTTCGGCTAGCAGCGCATTGATGAGACGAATAATCGGCGCATCATCGGCCGTCTCTAGCAGATCTTCGGGTTCGGCCAGCTCCTGCGCCACGCTTTGCAGATCTAACTCGTCACCTGCATCGGCCATGGCCATGGATTGATTGTCTGCGCGTTCATATTTTTGTTGCAGACGCCGTTCAAATTCTTCGAGATCCAGACGTTGCAGACGTACCGGTTGCTGTAGAAATCGGCGAATTTCGATCAGGGTTTGCGAGCTGACTTTGGGGCCACAAAAAACTACAACTTGCCCATCTTCCTCATCGCCCAGCACGATATGGTGCCGCCGAGCAAAAGCGAAGCTGATTTTCTTATGCGCCCCATCATCAAATTGCGCTGCCTCCGAAGGATGCTCTTCTTCAAACTCGCTGAAATGGCTACTGGGTTGACTGGTCTGCTGCATGTTCACGCTCGCGCCCGCTCGTTATTCACTTGCACTACTGTCTTTTACGCGATCTGGCGGTATCTCGATAAAGGGCATAATTTTTTGTATATCCTCATCATCCATATTGCGCGCGTCGGCCTGTATGCCTCGCATAAAGTTATACTTGCCACCGGAGATTTGCGCTGTAACTGCCGCGTCACGCAAAATCGTCGGGCGTAAAAACACCATCAGATTCTTTTTCAATTTACGCTTGTTTTTATATCGGAACAGACTGCCTAACAATGGGATATCACCAAGCAAAGGCACTTTGGAAACGATTTCGTCTTCCTGGTCGGAAATCAAACCACCAAGTACGACGATGCGTTTGTCATCAACCATGACCGATGTTTTGAGTGTACGCTGGCTGGTTACCAGACCAGCAGTACCCGCAGAACCTGAAGTAATGGAATCCACGCTGGCATCAAGTTCCAGCTTGATCGCATCACCTTCGTTAATCTGTGGCTTGACCTTGAGACGTATACCGACTTGTTTCGGCTTGTATGTCGTAAATGGATTGGTAGGCGTGCTGCCTGTACCGGTAGAGGTAAAACTTCCTGTAGGTACGGACACCTCGTCACCGACAAAGATTTCCGCTTCCTGATTATCCATGGTCACAATGTTAGGCGTGGACAAAACATTGGTGCCGCTGTGACTGGCCAACAGTTTGATCAAGCCGCCAACAGATAAAACGTCCTGGGTAACATCACCAATCATTGCGCCGATGGACAATCCTTCACCCATGGCACCCACACCTGCTAGCAGAGACTTGGTAGGATCCCCACCGCCAGCTGTGACCACATTTTGGCCAACCTGGGTAATTGACGGATTGCCAAAATTGGTCATCCCGATAGGCAGACCTAGCGAGGCACCATTACCAAACCACTGCACACCCATTTCCGACTGCTTCGAGGCTGAAACCTCGGTAATAATCGCTTCTACCAAAACCTGAGCGCGTCTCACATCCAGCTTATGGATAACCGCCTCCAGGGAACGGAATATATCGGGCGGGCCGGAAATAACCAGTGCATTCGAACTCTCGTCGGCCTGGATATTGAAATCACTATTTCCCTTTGATCCCCCTTTTGCTGCCTTGCCCTTGGCATTTTCCTTGGCTTCAGTCTGGCCCACGCCGGTCAATACACTCACCAGATCTTTGGCCTTGGCATATTTCAAATAGATGACGTGCGTGTTACCAGTCATTTCAGACGGCGTATCGAGATGGGCAATAATGGTTTTAATACGTAAACGCGAACTCTTCTCGCCACCAAGGATAATGCTATTGGTTCGCTCATCTGCAACCATGGTAACGCCTTCGCTCTGTGGCTCTTTACCTTTGTTGCTACGCTCAAGACTTTGCAGAATACGCACGACTTCCGCAGCCGATGCATTCCCCAGTTGCACCACCTCAACTTCCGCGCCACTCGACTCGTCGATACGCTCGATAATACGCACCAGGCGATCCACATTCGCCGCGCGATCAGAAATAATCAGGGTGTTGGTTTCCGCGTGCGCGGCGAGGTGACCTTGTGGAGGTACGAGAGGGCGAAGTATCGGCACCAGTCGCGCCGCAGCGATATGTTTGATATCGAGAACTCTCGTGACAACTTCCTGACCTACGCCATCGAAAGGTACGCCGTTATGTTTGGCATCCGCATCGGGAAGTATCTTTATCACTTTTCCGGCAGGTACTGCCGTAAACCCGTGCACTTCCAATATCGCAAGAAATACCTGATACAGTTCGTTCTTGTTCAACTCGCGGGAAGAGATTACCGTCACCTTGCCCTTGACTCGCGGGTCGATAATAAAGTTTTTGCCTGTCGCCTCTGCGACGGTGCTGATGACTGATGAAATATCCGCGCCCTTGAGATTGAGGGTCAGCGCCGATGCCATAGGACTGACAAGCAGCAAAAACAGGGATAACGCCGCCAGCTTTTTCGTTCGTCTTCCTAGCCAGGCCTGCGCGACAGCCTGTCTCTTTACCATTACTCGCATATCGCCTTGCATTGTTGTTGTGTTCCGCCTTTTCCGTTAATTCATAGGTACCACGAAGGTTTGGGTCGAGCCGTTTCGTAGCACGTCCACAGATACCTCGGTGGCATCGGTAATTTGTTGCATGATTTCCAGCCCTTTTAATGGGCTATCGAGCTCGATGCCGTTGACCGCAGTGACGACATCACCGGGGCGTAAGCCCACGCGGTTCATCAATTCTTTATCCTGTCCGGGGAATATTCGATAACCTGAGAGTTTGCCCCCACGACGGTAAGGCTCCGCGCGTACGACGCCCATTACAGATTGAGGGTCGCTCATGAGCTTTTGTTTGTATTCCTTTACAACCGTGGTCACCTCGGGCCCTACTCTGGTGACCGCTCCTCGGGGACGATCCGGACGTGACGACTGCCTCGGGGACGGAGCTGTCCGCGCGATGTTTCGACTACCGAAATCCATGGTGCCAGCTTCCTTGTCCTCGGGCAAACGCAAAGTCTCAAATCGGTTGTTATGAAGGAGTATCACGCGGTCCGCAAATATTTCTTTGACTACCGCGCCACCAGGCAACGGCGCATTGATTCCATACGTATCCTCGTTTCCGCCACGATCAGCAATTATCGCCCAGGAACTGCTACCACCTGCGATAACGCCGAGCAAGGTTAGCGCCAACGTGGTGTCAGGGGCTTCTTCCGGCACGTCTTCGACTGTCGGTGCCTCAATTTGCTGTTGGGCCTCGCCAAACAAATGCCAGCTGGCGATATTGTGCTGAACACTTGATACCACGTTGGTATCAGGCGAGGGGGAACGAGGCGACTGCAACAGGGCGCCAGGAACGTCGGGCAATGAAGGCTGGGGAATCAGTTTCCATGTCAACTCCGCAAAAGTGCCTGCAATGATGACAACCATCAGCACATTCGCAGCCAATGGCAGACGAGCCAGATGGGGACTCCAGTCCGATGGTAACTTCAGGCGCTGAATATCAATAGAAAACATGAACTTGGTCTGCGAACTCCGTTCTTTTTAACATGCGCATAACGCCGTAAAACCCTGGCGGAACGACTCGAATTGCTTATGACAGTCTTGAGCGGTGAAAGTTTATCCACAAATCGCTCGAAAGTCCTAAAAGCAAGATACTGAAAAGGCAAGTATTATACCGAAAGAAACATGACAATACAGGATTGCCGTGATTATGGAAGAGGATATTCGCGCAAATGCGTACCATTGCGCTCTCGAATCACATAGGGGCTAATCTCAACGCCACGCGCATAACCTCTGATAGTGCGGCGTCCAAGCGGCAACACATCCCTCGCCGCGTAGCTCACCCCGGCGCCATCGTCGCTGATGATTTCAACGCTGATTTGCCCGGACAAGGTCTGCGGAAGCTGCAGACTATAGGGCAACTCCACATATTCGCCAGCCTTGAGTGAGAGCTGCTGCTGGGCCTTACCTGTCGTCAATACCGCGCCCGAAGGATATTTGAATGTCATTGTTAGGCGCGAAAGCGAAACATGGGAACGAACACCGATACTCAACTCCATGGAGGCGCCAGCGACAGGCTCGGCATTCGGAAGTATAAAAACCTGAATAGGCGATACGGGTTTGGCCGCATGTACAACCCCGGCAACCATCAAACTACACCACCCCAACACTAACAGTCGAAGCAATTTCATTGTAGTTTCCTCACTTTCAATTCATACGAGCCATAGCGTCCGGCGGAGGGATAATATTCCGTGTCGCGGGCGGCTGTGTTTTGAACTTCGACGTGATAAGACTTATTTTGCTCCGCGACGAATTCGAGGCGCGAGGACAAGGCAATGTCATTATTTGATACCACATAGCCACAACCTGGCTCGCTAAATTCATATGCGTTCTTCGGTTGCCAATCATCGTTTTCCAGAACAGCACCCGCGATGGAAACCGTCACACCCGCGTCGTCTACAACTCTTATGAAGGTATCTGCGCCGCTACTCAGTTTATCAGTGCGCACCTCGTATCGTTGGCCGGCAACGACATCAAAACCAACATAGTCGATATCAAAGGCTTTGCCGGAGTTATACAGGGTATGGGATTCCGCCGTGTCTAACGCGAGTTTGCGTCCAAGACCGGTAGTATCATCGTTTTCAAAATCGTCGTCGCGAAAATACACTTTGCGTTCATCGTATATAGTTTGTAGCGCGGTCAATGCCGATGCATCCGGCGTCTGAGTTTCTAGCCAGCCGTCCCAAAAGCTTTCAAGATTGACATAAAGATTTGGGCCTAGCGCAGGGAGGTAATCATCAACAACTTGCCATATCGCGGACATGCCAAACTGTTCCTGCAGTTCCCACAAAATCTTGTTCACGGCTAACTCACTACTGGAATACACATGTACGGCAGCGAGTGTTTCATGCGTGTTTTCGTCGATCACTGTGTTTTGGAGATTCGCCACATCAAAGCTAAGCTGACTTTGATCCTGGTAAGTATCAATGTAATTTGAAGCCGTGATATCCGGATTCATAGAAAGCAATGAGGCACGCGACGCATCCTGTCGCGCCCAGTTTTTTACCGCCATAGGGAAAAAATCTCCCCAACCTTCGCTCCAGGACAAACGCAAATCCAGGTCGTTATTGGCAAAAAAGTGACAACCGCCGGGTGAATCGTCGCGCGACACCAGTGTGGCGACGTAGTGACCAAACTCATGCAATAAAACATCATCGTCGTACTCGTCGGTATCTGCGCCGGTTTGGCTCAATACATAAATACCGTTTCCATTCCTGCACGCCGGATCACCGATGTTTGCGCAATAAAACGTGCCGCTTAAACTCCCTGGCTCCCAATAGACTTTCAGATCAGTGACTGCGGTACTGTTAAAGCTTTGTACAAATTCAGAACCCAGAGCAAACACGTCAAGAATATTGAAAGCGCCAGTCACCTCTACGCTCAGTGGAATATTCACTTCAAAACTGGTTTGGCTTTCGCTACTGGCAGCAAGCGGTTTGTATACCGAAAAAAGATTCTTGCTTAAATCGTGTACGCTAAGCTTGATGGTGGAATTATTGATTTGAGACTTGACGCGTATACCTATGTCGCCTTTGACTGGAACGGTCGCGCTAACCGTGCCACTTCCATCCAGAACGCCTTTGCTGATAAGCAATGAACCCTCGTTCAAAATTTCAACTTCCGCATACCGAACCACTTTGTAGGCGTTGGCGTAAAATCCGTTGGCGCCATAGAGACGGTCTTCGTAGCTAACCTTGACACTGACTTCTTTGACGTTTAAATCAATCAGAATGGTGACGGACTCTTTAAAATCTCCCGTCGAAACATTGATGGTAACCTGCCCCACTTTGTGGGCAGTCACCAGTCCATTCGCATCTACGCTGGCAATGCTTTCATCGGAACTCGTCCACACCGGCGTAGCCTGACCCGCGGTCTTGTTACCCCCTGCGTCGACGGTATAGGCCGATAGCTGTACGCTTTCTTCGAGTTTCCAGATCAGGTGACTCTCGGTTTCCACCTGTAACGCGACGGGCTTGCCTTCATCTGAAGAGTGAAAACAGGCGCTGCCCCAAAATAATAGCCATAACGCCGCAAGGCGCAATCGCATACTTGCAATCCTGCGTACTGAAATTTCAGATCGAAGCATATTGGAACCCGGCCCCCTGTGTACATCTAACCTCTAAGAGGCTCGCTTGTCTTCTAAATGACTGGATCGATTAATGATCTCAGATGGAATCTCATCCAATCCGACAATTCTCGAAGCAGCACCCCGCTTAATCGCTTCTTTGGGCATACCGAAGACAACACAACTGTCTTCA
Organism: Gammaproteobacteria bacterium; assembly: GCA_029881255.1. Taxonomy (NCBI): domain Bacteria; kingdom Pseudomonadati; phylum Pseudomonadota; class Gammaproteobacteria; species Gammaproteobacteria bacterium. The sequence goes on from JAOUMY010000003.1 coordinate 350,712, forward strand.
TTCTGAGCTATAGTATCGGCGCCTGCCTGGCGCATCTCCAACAGACCATTGGCTCCATCATCACCCATGCCTGTCATGATAACACCCAACGCGTTCTTTCCAGCGGCCTTGGCGACCGAACGGAAAAGCACGTCAACCGAAGGTTTGTGACGAGAAACCAGAGGCCCATCAACCACTTCCACGCAATAATGGGCTCCGCTACGCTGTATTACCATGTGCTTGCCCCCGGGGGCAATAAGAGCCTGACCGGGTATTACTCTATCACCATGCTCTGCTTCTTTGACCTTGATTTCACAGATAGTGTTCAATCGATCCGCGAACGCCCGCGTAAATTTTTCGGGCATATGCTGCACTATCACAATCCCGGGACAGACGCGAGGGAGCCGGGTCAAGATTAATTCCAAAGCTTGAGTCCCGCCCGTCGATGTCCCTATGGCGACGATGGACTCCGTGGTCTTAAGCATTGCGCTACCGACAGGCGGTGGCAGGACGACATCGGCATTGAATTTCCCAGCGGGCTTTTGTATTTGCCGGGTATTGTTCGACGGTGCTGACACTGTCGACGAGGGTATTGTTACACGGCTCATGCGCGCATGAGAAGCAGCCTTAACGACCTCGATGAGGTGCGACTTTTGTTCCTGCAAAAACTCTTTCAGGGCCAGCTTAGGCTTGGTCACTATGTCTACCGCACCGGCCGACATCGCGCTCATTGTCGTTTCCGCGCCTTTCTCCGTGAGAGTGGAACAAATAACCACCGGTGTGGGGCGTTCGCTCATGATCTTACGAAGAAAGGTTAGCCCGTCCATTCGAGGCATTTCGATATCAAGCACAATGACATCCGGCCATTGCATTTCCATGCGCTTCATGGCAAACAATGGATCGGGTACGGCCGCGAGCAACTCGATACCCGGAGCTGAATTAAAGATTTCACTCAACACATTACGCACTACGGCTGAGTCATCTACTACCAGTACCTTAACAGCTGACATTTTTCATCCCCTGCCTCGCTGGATTTCTACACTTTCTTCCGATATACCGATGGCTGCACTGTTTCAAGCGTGTGGTGCAAACCATTCAGCGATTCAGAATGCCCTATGAGAAAGTAACCACCTTGTTTTAGCTGTGACGAAATTTTATTGACTAATTTTTGTTTTGTTTCGAGATCGAAGTAGATCATCACATTACGTAGAAAAATGACGTCGAACTCCCCCATATGCCCCCACTCCGACAACAGGTTCATGTGTTTAAACGTCACTTTATCCCGTAGCTTTTTGTCGACGAGCACCATACCTTGCTGAGATCGTACACCTTTCAAACAATACTTATACAAATAGTTTGACGGAATTCTACTCGTACGTTGCTCTGTATACAGACCTAATCTTGCCGCCTCTAATACCCGTGTACTTATATCGGTCCCCAAGACTTCCCATGGCTTATCGCCGATAACATTGTCCAAAACCATGGCAATGGTATAACCCTCTTCGCCAGAAGACGCGGCAGCACTCCAGACTCTGAATGGCGTACTCCAGCTCTGGTGGCTGCGCGCAATTTCTTCGAGCAATTCAAAATGTTTGGGCTCACGAAAAAAGTAAGTTTCGTTCGTAGTTAGCAAATCAACCATAATTTGCTGTTCACCGATATTGCCTCCATCGGTGATCATACGATAGTAATCCATAAACTTGGTCAATCCGTGATGACGGAGACGCTTACTCAAACGCGACACCACCAGCGAACGCTTCGCATCACTCAAGCTAATCCCTGCGAGTTCATATATCAGTTTACGAAACCGTTCAAACTCAACATCAGTGATGGAGAATTGAACGATTCCAATACTGTCAACACGGACTTCACTTGCCGCCATAGGAAACTAACCTTTCATGCCCCGTATATACTTTGATACAAACACAAAAGCCGTCGAGTATCCTCCAACGGCTTTGCGTGTAAGAATACTTGTCGGATTTATTCAGATGCATCCGTTTGCCTTTCCTGCGCTGATTGACGCATCTTTTCTTCTGCATCACTTTTCATTTTGCTGCTCAGTTTACGCTCGAAATGCTTGCTTGACTTACCAATCAGTTCAGCAAGCTCTTCTATTGCCAGCACCCGCTCAATATTCAACAGAATCACAAAACGGCCATTAATCTTGCCCATGCCGCTGATAAAGTCCGCCCGTATCCCTGCACCAAAACTTGGCGCGGCCTCGATGTCATTTTCGCGCAAGTTAAATACTTCGTTGATTGCATCGATTACCACGCCAACGGTAATCTTTTCTTCATCACTTGCTACTTCGACTATGATAATACATGTGCGCTTTGTAACAGGAGACGAAGGCTTACTCATTCTTGCAGAGAGATCAATGACTGGTACCACGCTACCCCGCAGATTGGTGACTCCGCGTACGAAATCAGGCACCATCGGTATGCGAGTAACGTTCGCATATTCGATGATTTCTTTTATTGATAGCGCATCAAAAGCGTAGGAGTCATTATCAACAGTAAAAGAAAGATACTTTTTCGCATCGTCGGCAGCATCATCTTCCAGTGCCTGACTCACTAATTTGTCTCGTGCCGCACTTTCCATCTGTTAACCTCGCTGTAAATATTATCGTTTGCCTTTGACCACACCAGGAATTAGCGTTTTCGCCATTATGCCAAGGCACTACCGTCGTGTTTGTCGGTTGCATCAATCATATCGCCTGCAGCAGCCTGCAGGGCATGCATATCTTCGAGTGAAATAACCTTGTCGATTTCCAATAGGATGATAAATTTTTCACCCATCTTTCCCATGCCACGGATAAAATCCGTACGTAAAGAGCCGCCAAATGAGGGTGCTGGATCGATATCCTCAGGATGTATATCCATTACCTCATTTACCGCATCCACAACTATGCCAACGTCCAACACAACCTGGTTGGTCTCCACCTCGACAATGACAATACAGGTACGCTTGCTGATTTCATCTGATTGACGAGATAACCTAATAGCCAGATCCATAACCGGAACGATATGGCCACGCAGGTTTATCGCGCCGCGCACAAACTCTGGCATCATGGGCACTTCCGTGATCGACCCGTACTCTATGATTTCCTTAATATTCAGTATGGCTATGCCAAAATTTTCTTTCCCTAGACGAAAAGACAGGAATTTGTGCAATTCGCCTTCCCTGGTCAATTCTTTCTTGCTATGCATAGGTTTAGTCTCTTACTTGTCTTCGTTGCCAAACGGTATAAAGTCGGAGTCATCTACAACAACATGACGATTAATTTTTAGCTTTTCGACTGGCTTGACAACTTCATTTCTCACGGTTGGTTTTGACGCAACATCTTGGCCGCGCTTGGCGCTTACAGGCTTAGCAATGTGCCTGACGGTACTTTCAGTTTTCTGCTTGGACAACTTTTCTGGAGCGACTTTAGGCACCGAATTCCGCTTGTTAAACACAGAAGGTTTTATCTTGTTTTCTTTTTCGTTCGCTGGTGCGGTATTTGTCTTTCCCTTCTCCAGAGTAAAGAACCCTATGGTTTGCTTCAAACTTTCTACATAAGTCGTTAGCTCTTCTGATGTCGCAGCCAGCTCCTCCGAAGAAGCGGCATTCGTCTGCGCCACTTTATCCAGTTGCCCTATTGCCGAATTGACTTCGCGTACGCCGGATGACTGCTCTATCGAGGCAGCGGAAATCTCTTGAACCAAGTCAGCTGTTTTCTGTATGGATGGGACTATCTGTTGCAGCAAACGCCCGGCGTCTTCCGCAATCTTCATGCTATTGTTTGAGAGCTGGCCGATCTCTTGTGCCGAGGTCTGACTGCGCTCGGCGAGTTTGCGCACTTCATCGGCGACGACAGCGAAGCCTTTACCGTGTTCTCCCGCACGCGCCGCTTCAATCGCTGCGTTCAAAGCAAGAAGATTGGTTTTGTATGCAATGTCTTCGATCAGACCAATAGTGTCCGCAATGCGACGCATTGCCTCCACGGTTTCCAACACTGCTTCGCCGCCCTTTCTTGCCTCACTGGAAGCCGACGTGGCCATATCATCCGTGACACGCGCGTTCTCTGTATTCTGGTTGATTGATGCACTCATCTGCTCTAGTGACGCGCTGGTTTCCTCCACGCTCGCTGCCTGCTCACTCGCGCCCTGGCTCAATGATTGCGCAGTCGAGTTGACCTGCGTGGCAGCGTTTGACATATTTTCCACAGCCAACCGCACTTCAATCAGCACATTTTGAATCTTTTCGACAAAGCCATTGAATGCGCTTGCGGTGAGCCCTACTTCATCCCTACCGAAATCCGGCAGGCGGCGCGTCATATCGCCATCGCCGTCACGCAGTTCGCGCGCGGCGATCAGCATCTCACGCATAGGTACACTGATACTGCGACTTATAAACGTGCCAAACAACAACGAGCCACCGACACCCAGCACGAGTATCAACAGCGTGGTGAATCGGCTAGACGCATAAAGCGCTTCAGCCTGGTTGAATTCCGTTTTTGCCATTGAAAGTTGTAGCTCGATCAATTCCGAAATTTTTTCGCCCACGGGGTCAATATTTTGGTAGAGACTTTCAACAGTGTATTTCGCCAGGTTTTTTGCGTCCTTCTCACGGAACAAAATTTCGATCTCATTCATTGCCCGATCGCCCATGGCCATACGTGGCGATATTTCTTCGACCAGACGTTTCTCTTCCACTGTCAATCGCGTGCCAAGGTAAGCTGTCCACTTCTCGTAAATCACGCTACGGGCTTTTTCCAGATTAGCCAGTCCTTTTTCGTAGGAAAAATTTCCGTTACGCACCTGATGCGCTGTATCGACTACATTTACCGCATATTCGTCAGCAACAGTCTTCAACGCATGCAGCGGGACGACCTGATTCTGGTAAACTGATTCCAGCTCATCAACAATAAGAGACATGCCACGCACACCGAGTACGCCGGTCAACACCAACATCAATGATCCAACTACCACTAGCGTGGTCAATCGAGTACTGATTTTCATGTTCTTAAACATACGTATCCCTATTAGTGCAGCGTCGGCTGAGGCCCTTGTTTACCAGCGTCCATTTGAACAAAACTACTGCTACTCAAACTTGCTTGGGAAATCGCTTTCTGCATCAGACCAGGCACGTCTAATATCACGGCGACTTCACCACTACCCAAAATCGTCGACCCGCTAATCCCCTTAAGCTGCTGAAACATTTTGCCCAGCGGCTTGATCACAGTTTGAAATTCACCCAATAATTCATCCACCACCAGACCCGCTGTCTGGCTTCCATTGTGGACAACGACAATATTTTCGCGCCCGGTAGATTCATCTGCGTCACCAAACAGGTCTCGCAATCTTAGGAAGGGAAGCACTTTTCCACGCAGATTGATGTAATTGCTATGGACAGAGATTTCCTCGTCATCTTCGTTCATTTCTATGCACTCGACGACCATATCGAGTGGAATGACATAGGAAAGACCATTAATCTCGACCAAAAAGCCGTCGATTATGGCCAGCGTGAGAGGCAGTCGGATATTGATAGTCGTACCCGCACCCGGGCGACTGCTTACATCGACTGTACCGCGCAGTGCCTCGATATTTTTCTTTACCACGTCCATACCGACACCACGCCCCGACAAGTTTGTAACCGCTTCGGCGGTGGAAAAACCTGGCTCAAATATAAGCCGGTACATCTCTTGTTCTGTCAACACGGCATTGGCTTCAACAATTCCTTTTTCGACTGCCTTGGAAAAGATTTTTTTGGCATTCAGACCGCGTCCGTCATCAATTACCTGGATGACAATACTTCCCGAGTCGTGATACGCATTAAGAGTCAAATTCCCTTCGGGAGATTTTCCCTGTTTCAAACGTTCGCCAGAAGGTTCTATACCGTGGTCCATTGCATTGCGAACGAGATGCATTAATGGGTCACCGATTTTTTCGACCATAGTCTTGTCAAGTTCGGTGTCGCCACCATTCAATTTCAATCGAATATTTTTCCCGAGTTCGAGACTGACATCGCGAACGACACGTTGGAAACGGTTGAAGGTTTCGCCGATTTGAACCATGCGCAGGCGCAAGGCGCTGTCACGAATTTCTTCGACCAGGTGCGACATTGAGGCAATAGATTCGAGCAAATTTGCGTCGCCGCTACGCTCAGCCTGCAAATTAGCGGTAGCCCCCGCGATAACCAATTCACCGACAAGATTGATTAATCCGTCCAATTTGTCCGCATCGACTCGCAGTTGACGCGGACCAGACACTTTACGACTACTACTCTGTTTTTGTTTGTTTAGTGCTGCCTCGACAACCTCCTCGTGGACGCGGTTGTCTGAGACCAAAATCTTACCTAACACGGTGTCGTCAACCGGGACGCCTTTTTCGCGCAAGACATGTTGTTTTTCCAGCGCCTTTAACAACTCTGCCTGGGTAAGCGTGCCAGATTCTCGTAACATTTCGCCCAAGGAATAGACTTCGTCGGGTAAGTGCTCTATCGATGAGATATAATCCCAAACGCGTTGCACAGGAGGAAGAATCGATAATTCCAGGTCTTCTTTAACGAATTCGAAAACAGCTTCAATTTTTTCCTTGTTTACATTTTCGGCGTGAAATTTCACCAGGTAGTTCAGGTAGGAACTTTCCGGGTCCATTTCCTTCAGAGAGGAAATTTCGTCGTGGTCGACCTCTATTGATTTTACTTCTCCCAGTTTGGTGAGGTAGCGAAAGAAGGAAATGGGATCCATACCACTACGCAGAACATCACGACTGAAACGCAGATCAATAATCCACTCTTCAGGGCCACTATACCGAGGCTCAGCGGATTTGGTCGCTTTAGCCGGTTCGGGTTTTGATGCTGCTTTAGACGACGCATCGTCGTCTTTACCTAAAAATGTCTTTAACTGTGAGAGGATATCATCATGAATCAGAAGCGTCTGATCATCAGGATCTTCATCGGAAACGGCGAACTCTACGAGAGAACCAATATGATCGCGTGACTGCAATAGCGCTGCGATCAATGTTTCATTTATCTTGATATTACCGCCGCGAATCTCATCGAGAAGATTTTCGACGATATGCGTAAAGGACTCGACGTAGTCAAACCCAAATATACCTGCCGTTCCTTTAATAGTATGAGCAGCGCGAAAGATTGAATTTATCGCATCCTCATCGTCTGGACTTGTTTCCAGAAGAAGCAAGCCTTCTTCCATATTTTCCAGCAGTTCCGTCGCTTCTACCTGAAATGCGCGTACAGCCTGATCCATGGATGACATATCTTAACCTCTATACTTTGAAACTACATCTTTTAGTCGAAAAATCCAGACATCTGATATTGTTCGAAAAGCTCTTTAATTGGGTGACTGATGTTGTCCAGGCGTAGTTGCTTGTTTTCAGCATCAGCCTGTTTCTTCATTGCGATGAGCAATTGCAGTCCGCTGGTATCAATCTCACTGACGTCAGAGAAATCAACTTCTACAACGTCCTCTTCGAGCGCGCGCAATAGAACTTCTTTGTTCGCCGCAGCGCTAGCGATGGTGAGATCTGATATTCGATATTGATCACTCATATTGCATTCAACCTGTTAATTAGGGCATCACCAATTTCGAGACGGCATCTAGCATCTGATCAGGTTTGAACGGCTTAACCATCCACGCCTTCGCGCCAGCAGCTTTTCCTTTTTCGACCATATCTTGCTGTGATTCTGTCGTTAGCATAATAAAAGGAGTGAATTTGTATTCACTCTTTTTACGGGCTTCCGTAACAAAAGTGATGCCGTCCATATTGGGCATATTCACATCACTAATGACGAGGTGAATTTTGCGTCCATCTAACTTATTCAGTCCTTCCTGCCCGTCGGCAGCCTCAATGACTTCATAACCCGCACCTGTAAGTGCGATGTTTACTACCTGCCGTAAGGAAGCAGAGTCATCAACAATTAATATCGTTTTGGCCATCGTTTAGTTCTCCTTCATCAAAAAAACTCAATATCTTTCACACCACCGTCGTCACCAGATCTTCCACCAGACAGATTGATGCGTTCCTCCTGTACGGTATAACTCGCCATCATTCGATCAGACCATGCGTTCACATCAATTGGCACAATTTCTTCGCCGTTCGAAATTTTTTGTTTCTGATCAATAGCTAAATCTTCGAGCTCAGCCAGATCATCCATGACGTGGGCCAGTATCTGGCTGACTCTGTCCTGAAACTGTAATTTGACTAATATATCTTCGACCTCAGTTTTAATTCCTTCACTTTCTTTTTGCAGAATTTCTGTTGAGTTACTCAGTCCCCGGGCAAGATTTTCGAAGCGGTGGAGAACCGATGAAATGGTCTCGTTAGACGAGGCCATCACTTTGGTATCCTGTTCGCTACTCAATTCAGCCGCTTGCCGCACTTGTTCCATGGTTTTTAACAATATCTCACTACGTTGTACGATCTTTGCGCCTGTCTGCCCGGACATAGCCGAGAGATTCCTTACTTCGTCGGCCACCACTGAGAATCCTCTTCCATGCTCTCCTGCACGAGCGGCTTCGATAGCCGCGTTTAAGGCCAAAAGATTTGTCTTCTCCGCCACCTTGCCCACCTCGGACGCCATTTCCTCCATTTCCAATACGTATTCACGCAGTTGTGAAAGTTTTACATTCAGTTCACGCTTTACATCATTGGAATGCTCTAGCGCATTCACGATAGTCCCCAAATCCCTGCCACTATGCGCGATGGCTTCATAGATTCCTGACACACCCTCACCACCCACTGCGGCATTCGAGGCGTGGACTGATTGGTTCAGCCCCTGAACTATGGTGTAAAAGCGGCGAGACATAGACAAGATAGCTTCTTCTGTCTGGACTTTGGATGTATCTATCTGTCGCTGAAGCACGGGCAACATACGGGTGAGTAATTCCCCATTACTAAACAAATATTCGCTGAGATTTTCCACGGTATTCACTTTAAGCTCTTGCATTTCGGTTGTGTCTCGACGTGAGGTTTCGCGACTCGACATTGCCCGCAAATAGGCTATCGCTGCTCCCAGGCCACCAAGCACACCTAACGCTGGAACAAGCCAGGCAAATGGCTGGGAGACATTTCCGAACAGGTATACCCACACGCCGCTGCTACCTGCACCGCATGCTATTAGGGCAAAAAAGTAGTTTCTTGCTGTTTGCACGAAAACCTAACCAAGAGTGCGCTTTTACTAAGTCTTAGTCATAAAAGCGGTGTGTCATCGACAAATTATCGACTAATCACGCGGGATACTTGAACGTATCCAAAACGGTAAAAAAGATGGATAATTTCTATCAGGCCTGAAAAATCAACGATCAGCTACGATTTCATGTGGGACTATGGGAAAAGACTCGATACATATCGGTATAGACTTGGGAGGCACCAAGACGGAAATCATTGCTCTCGATCCAGGTGGAGAAACGTTGTTTCGTAAACGAGTGTCATCACCACAGAATTCTTACCCGGCAACAATAGAGATGCTTGCGAACCTGGTAGCGGAGTGCGAAAACCGTTTGCACAATGAGTGCAGCATTGGCATCGGCACTCCGGGCAGTGTCAATCAACTCAGCGGCTTACTTCAGAATAGCAATTCTACCTGGCTCAACAACAAACCCTTCAAAGCAGATCTACAACAGCGCTTAGGCAAAACGATAGCGATTGCCAATGACGCAAATTGTTTCACTTTGTCCGAAGCGACTGATGGCGCCGCCGCTGATTGCGAGGTCGTCTTTGGCGTAATCATTGGCACTGGAACGGGTGGAGGCGTGGTTGTGAACAAAAGAGTTATTAGCGGTCGCAATGGCCTCGCTGGCGAATGGGGACATAATCCGTTGCCGTGGCCACGAAGCGACGAAGTTCCAGGTAATAGCTGTTACTGTGGAAAACGTGGCTGTATCGAAACCTTTTTATCGGGACCAGGAATCAGTAGGGATTTTCAAAACCGAACAGGCAAATTATCTAAGGCCGAAAACATCATTGCTTTGGCGAGACAAGGCGACGAAGTCGCTGTCGCATGCATGGACGACTACTACGAACGTATGGCCAAATCACTCGCGCATATCATCAATATTCTCGATCCTGACGCGATAGTATTGGGCGGGGGCTTGTCCAACATCCAGGAACTATACAACGAAATCCCAAAACGCTGGCATCGCTATGTGTTCAGCCAAGGGTTTGATACTCCCTTGCTTCAAGCCCGATTTGGTGACGCCAGCGGGGTGAGAGGTGCCGCCTGGCTCAATTCGCGCGTGGACTAATTCCAGCAGGTGAATCCCTGTTTTCCTTTTTGCCAGGAGGCCATTTGCATTAGCTCCAACAACCACCTGTAAATTCAGTTGTTTTAGTTATTCGAATCATTCCTCTATGCCTTCAGCCGCAGGAGAAATACTGAAGATTCCGCCGATTTTTCCGATTAACTGTGATGAACAGACTATCCTGGAAAATCTGTGTGAAAACACTCTGCTTGCTACTGCTTATTCCAATGACTGCGCTTGCCAGCCACGATGCGCAGCATCGTTGCGATTATTCGATTCCGGGTTATGTGCCAAATCGTTTTGAAATTCAACAGAATGGTAGTGTATTCGACACCGTTACTGGCCTGGAATGGCAACGGTGCAGTTTGGGCGAATCGTGGAGTGAAGAGCTACAACAATGCCTGGGCTACCCCCAACAAGCCAATTGGCGGGACACACTTTTCTCTGTTGTACTTTTCAATCAAGAGCAATTGGCGCTAGGACGTGATAACAACTGGCGACTACCGAATATAAAAGAGCTGACGTCTATCGTTAGTATGCATTGCGCTACACCATCTATCGACACCGAGATATTTCCCGATGCTGCGAGTAGTTACTGGTCTTCAACGCCCTATATGTCGAACACCGTTCAGTCCCTGGTCGATGGCGTAGTTATTCTCGAAAACGCAGCCTGGAATGTAAATTTCAGCTTTACCGCACAGGAACAAGCCCTGGGCATCAGTCAGCTATCTGCTGCCAGATTGGTTAGAAACGCTGGTACAACACAATGAAATGGATAAAAGCTACCGCCGGAATTGTTCTGTTAGTTTTGGCAACGACTTCTTGTTACCACGTCACGCCGCCACCAAAAACCAACGATGAATTGAGCAGCAATTTTTCACTCAACGACACTGGTGTTGCCCTTTTTCTCGAAGAAATTAACAACGGTGATGGCACTTACAGCTACGTAACCGATTCAACCAGTGATACCGGCTTACCCGGGCAGGATGGCAAATCTGGCCGGGATGTCGAATACGCAGGCAATCTAGACGGAAGCCTGGGATTTAATTTCAGTAAACTGGACAGTAACGGAAATGCTTTAAGTGACCAACAAAGCGATTACGCCAGCACACCTTGGTACTGCGTGAGCGACAAGGTCACTGGACTCACATGGGAAGTAAAAACCTATTCTGGTCTTCAGGACACGCGATTCCGATATACCTGGTATAACCCTGATCCTACGGAGAATGGTGGCAATGCCGGCGCTCTTGGCAGCGGAAGTACCTGTGAATTAACACTCACCGAATGTAATACCGCGGCTTATTTAACCGCAATCAATGCACTGAACGGAACCGGTTTGTGCGGAAAGTCAGACTGGCGAGTTCCGACCCGCGAAGAACTACGATCACTCATACACTATGGCATGCCGCGCGGCACACCCATGATAGACACAAACTTCTTTCCAAATACCAGTACCGCAGATTACTGGTCTTCACAAACCAGTTTGATAGAAGCCGACGATGGCACTTATACCGGCGCGGATGCGTGGGAAGTACACTTTCAGGCGGGGTATAGCGAAACCCACGACAAAGGCAGTACGCAAATCGCGCTCAGACTTGTCAGAGGACCAGAAAAATAGTTGTGCATGTATTCCTCTTAAAGTCTTACACCAAAAGAACCGAAAACAACATTTGAATTGCTACGCTATCGTTCTCAACATATAACATGAAATTGCTGCGGAAACTTTCATCCCGACCAATTAAGCAACTTGTGCTGAGTGGATTTCTGTTAACCGCAATTGTGCCAGTCACGATACTCGGATTTCGCTTGTACCACATGGCGTGGGACAATGCCTGGCGTGAAATCGATGAAAAACATCGACTCCTTGCGCAAAATCTCGCCCAACCCGTCAGCATTTATATTGAAAGCCTGCATTCATTACTTGCCTCACTTTCATATGAATATTCCGCCCAGGGTTTTCAGAAAGAGAATGCGACACATACCCGTCTACTCTCCAACACAGTGCGCGCACAACACAATTTTCTCTCCCTCAGCTGGGTCGACATCAAAGGGAAAGTCACGCACACCGATAGCAGAGACGGTGAGTTGAAAACTGGCGTGGACACTATCAGCGAGCTACCACTCTATTCAAAAACCCTATCAAGCAATCGCTGGGGCGTCGCCTACTCTGTCGACAGCCCTATTTCCAGAAAGCAAGCGGTGCTGATGTTACAGCCTGTACATTCCGATGCAGGAAAAAACCAGGGATTTCTGTTTGCTGAATTAAATGCCGATGTTCTGGAGAATTTACGCAAGTCGATTCAATTTGGTATAAAAGGACACTCAGCGTTTGTCGATGAACTTGGCAGAGTCATCGCTCACCCTAATCCTGATTGGGCCAAAGCCGCCAAAGATCTCTCACATCTTGAAGTTGTCCAAGCTATGATGCAGGGCAAAACGGGAACGACAGAGTTCTACTCCCCATTCATCAAAGAAAATATGGTCGTGGGTTATACTTCAGTGCCAGGATTAGGCTGGGGAATAATGGTGCCACAACCAAAAAGTGAAGTGGAAAGCCAGGTAAATGCGCTTTTGTTTTCACAATTTATTTGGGGCTCATTTGGTCTTTTACTGGCAATGATACTTGGACTTTCCATAGCGCGTTGGGTTGTACATCCGATACGCAAGCTGGCCTCTGGTACGCACGCCTTGATCAATAATGATTTTCAAGGAAGACTCCCTCCCACGTTAGGTAATGAGCCCTACGAAATAGTCGAATTAAGTCATGCACTTTCGCTTCTGACCACTGGCCTGAACGCGTCTCGCACACAAGTACGAAACCTGAATACATCTCTTCAGGAAAAAATAGCAACGGCAACCGAGCGACTACGAGAAAGCAATATCAGGCTTGAACAAGCTGTAGATGATGCCGAACAAGCCAGTCGCGCCAAAAGCAGTTTTCTAGCGAACATGAGTCACGAATTACGTACACCCTTAAACGCAATTATTGGATATAGCGATATTCTTCACGAAGAATCGATTCATAACGGGCATATTGAATATCAAGGCGATATTGAAAAAATCCAGAATGCCAGCAAGCATCTTCTCTCTCTGATAAGCGATATTCTGGATCTTTCGAAAATCGAAGCGGGTCAGATGGATATTTTTCTGGAAACATTTGAGATTGCCAGCTTTGTACAAGACATAAGCACTATCCTAACTCCCATATTGAAACAATCGGGAAACCAGTTTGAACTAGTGATGGAGAAAGACATTGGAAATCTACACGCCGACCTCGTAAAAACCAGACAGGCGCTTTTCAATCTTTTGAGCAATGCAGCTAAATTCACGACTGATGGCAAAATCACCTTGCGCGTAAAGAAAAAAACGCACTGCCACAGAGCGTGGGTCTGTTTTGAAGTACATGATACCGGGATAGGTTTAAGCAAAGAACAGATCGACAAACTGTTTATAGAATTCTCTCAGGCTGATGCCTCCACAACGCGCAAATTTGGTGGAACCGGATTGGGTCTGACTATTAGCCGCCTGTTCTGTCACATGATGGGGGGGAAAATAGAAGTTGATAGCGTACCGGGAGAAGGCAGTACCTTCACAATCATGCTTCCGGCCGAGGTTTCGCAGTATGACCTGGATGCTTCTGCCGGACTAGCGCATAAATCAAGACCCAAATCAAACACGTTCGACAATACCCATATTAAACAGGAACAAGTGATCCCAAGAACTGACAATAACTGGCAAGGCCAAGAACGTCGCACCCATATCAGTACTGTACTAATCATTGATGATGACCCAGCAACTCGTGATCTGTTGCAACGTTTTCTGCGCCGTAAGGGATTCAACACGGCAGTAGCTGCAGAAGGCGAGACAGGTCTTGCCATTGCCAGAGAAATCCGCCCGGATGTCATTACGCTCGATATCAAATTACCTGATATGGATGGCTGGAGCGTACTTGAAAAGCTAAAAACGGATTCCGATTTAAAAAACATACCCGCGATTATGTTGTCGATGATGGACAAAGATAGAAGCGCCTGGCGCGAGGCAGGGGCAGCAGCTTATATCACCAAACCTATCGATCGCGATGAGATCGAAGCCGTCATCAAACGTTGTATCCGACGCGTCTGACACCAAGCTGCAAACTGCTGCATTTCACACACATGCGGCAAATTCCTCACTCTCTTATGTCGCACGAAACCGATAACTCACTGTTCCATAGACGCACTTTTCCACAAATTCTTTGGCCTGAATCCTGCTCCCATGGATCGACCGCTTGTCGGTTATTGTTCCCACCGCGTTAAGGTGTGTGTTTAGGGAGGGATTCTATCCCTCCCATTTTATTTCGCCCTCAAATGTCTGTTAAGCTAACGATCAAACAATATCGATATACTTCCCATCAAAACGTGTGGACTAACTTTTGGATTACACCTTTTTTGTTGCATTCAGCATAGGCCTACTCAGTATCGTGCATTGCCTTGGCATGTGCAGCGGTATAGTGGGAGCGTTAAGTTTTAGCCTCCCCGCTGACGTGCAACAAAACCGCCAGCGTCTGTTTCCTTTTATTCTCAGTTACAATCTTGGCAGGATATTCAGTTACACCATCGCCGGGGCCATACTCGGAATCGCGTCCAAGGAGCTGTTCAGTTTTATCAGTCCACAATATGGGCACAAGGTATTGCAATGGATTTCTGCAGCCGTTTTGTTGCTGATAGGGATGCATGTGTCCGGCTGGTTTTCCAGACTGAATCTTATTGAGCGGCTAGGCCAACCACTGTGGCGCATTCTGGAACCTGTTGGTCGTCGTATGTTACCGGTGAAGAGTTTGCCCCAGGCCTTTGTTTTTGGCGCAATCTGGGGCTGGCTGCCTTGCGGACTTGTATATTCCGCCCTTATCTGGGCCTCGTCAGCTGGCAATTCGCTGCAATCTGGACTATTAATGTTAATGTTCGGACTGGGTACTTTACCGACCGTGGTAACAGCTGGTATCTTAACCAACTGGCTGCGCGAATTGACGCAACAGCGCAATTTCAGACGACTGGCAGGTCTGTTATTGATTGCACTCGCGATATTCAGCCCTTATTACGCTCTTGGACCGGAACACCATAATCATAATAAAAACAGCGAATTTACGTGGGGAACAGAACATGAACCAACACATATTCAGCCGTGATCTGATTGGTAACGATCCGGCCTTTCAAAGTGTGGTAAACACCACATCTCTCATTGCCGCTACTGATGTCACAGTACACATCATGGGTGAAAGCGGCACGGGTAAGGAACTGATTGCGCGCGCCATACACGACGCCAGTCCGCGCCACAACGCGCCATTTGTCAGTATTAATTGCGCTGCAATCCCGGAGAATCTTGCCGAATCGGAACTCTTTGGCCACAGCCGAGGTGCGTTTACGGGGGCCGACAAACAATTTGGTGGTCGTATTTTAGAGGCCCACGGGGGTACGCTGTTTCTCGACGAGATTGGCGAACTACCAATGCCTGTCCAGTCCAAGCTGTTACGCTTTCTCGAATCCCGTGAAATTCAGCCGCTGGGCAATACCCGCGCTATATCAGTTGATGCCCGTATTCTCACGGCCACGAATCGAAATCTGAAAGACATGGTCAAGACCGGATATTTTCGTGAAGACCTATATTATCGTCTGAGCGTCGTGCCCGTACAGCTTCCCTCTTTAAGAGAACGCAGCTCCGATGTACCGGTATTACTCCGTCACCTAACGCAACAACATGCACAGACACACCAGTTGGCTGAACCTGTTTATACCAAAGAAGCGTTGAAAATAATTCAGCGATATAACTGGCCTGGAAACGTACGCGAGTTACGCAACTTTGCAGAACGTATGCTGATATTATTTTCTGGAAGAGAAGTCTTGCCTGGCAATTTACCCGCCGAGATGAAGTCTTCTGCACCAGAACATGGCTTGAAAAAACTGTTCAAGTTGCCAGAGAGCGGTATTTCTCTCAATGATCTTGAACGCAGCTTGTTTGAACAGGCACTGGAAACGGCTAATGGTAATCAGTCGCGAGCTGCACGCCTGCTTGGCATCAGTCGCGATACCTTTCTGTATCGCATGAAAAAGTATCACCTGTAGTCGCCTCATTTACGACGACTGAAGTAACACCAGGGATAGTCGCCAAGCCGGTATATATCTTGCCACCCAGGCAGAACCTATTATTCCCGGAGTTTACGCATGCGCTATATCTTTGGTATTTTTTTGTTCGTTAGTGTCAGCTATTCTTACGCGGCGCAAACCGCACCCGCTTTTGATCTGCCAACAGATAACGGGAAGGTCTCACTCAAGTCTCTAAAGAATCAGGTGGTCTATGTGGATTTCTGGGCCACCTGGTGCACGCCCTGTCGAAAGTCCTTTCCGTGGATGAACGACATGCAAAAAAAGTACAAAAATAATGGTTTGAAAATCGTGGCAATTAATCTCGACGAAGACAAAAAAAATATTGCTCGTTTTTTGCAAAAATATCCCGCCAACTTTACCATCGCCTTTGACCCCGATGGAAAAAGCGCCGAAGCGTACGGCGTTAGCGCAATGCCTAGCTCTTACCTGGTAGATAAAAAAGGAAAGTTAATAAAAAAACATGCAGGGTTTAGAGAGAAAGACCAGGAGGCATTAGAGAAAGAATTTCGCAAAGCGCTTGGTCTCTAGTCGTCGTCAATATCGATCGATTCGCGACGCAATTCTATATCACGCATACGGATGTAGCGCTCCAGTTTCGTTTGATTGGCGTTGTCGATATTCTGGATTTCGATTCCTAGAAACGGTTCACCTTCACCAATCTCTCCCTTGAAACGCGCCTTGGCGGAAAACTCCACAGTGCCAACCATTGGCAAATCAATTCGACACTGCTTAATCAAACTTCCCTCCGGGACGAGTTCTACCCAACGCTTGTTCTCAAATATGAATCGCGCGCCGGTTGCCGATATATCAATTACCTTCCCACCAAAACGGGACTTCTGGTCCATAACACAATTGATTTGTAACCGGGCTGTTCTGGTATCGACGCGATAAGCCGATCGCTTTTGTTGGTACTGCAGGACTTTTGGAAAATTGATTTCGTGCGCCGCACGCGTTGTAGCCTTATAGGCGATGCTGGTTTCAAATAAACACTCCATCCCGCCAACGACTGTTGCAATCGTCAACTTGTCACGCGGCGGCATGATACGCTCACCGTTGTGTTTATCCACGAAGGGCGATACGCCTAAAACACCGCTCTTGGAATCAATGGCAACCACCTCCGAACGACAGCTATCCTTACCCGCCTCAAACCTTACGACGAGCCTTGCTCGCGTATGATGGAGATCGCGCATAATTTTTTCGATCTCGCGTTCGAAGATGATTTTTTGGAATTTCAAGCCACTTTTCCTGTATAAACACGGTCCTTCAGGGTATTTATCGTTCAAAACCCCCGCCTGCTGAAGCCCATTTTCTGTTAAAATCACCGCTTTCCATGAGGAGGTATAAATGGATAATAGTAGTGAAATCATGGCATTAGAAGAAATGCGCGCGGATCAGTTTCACCACAAAAAATGGAGTAAACCGGTTTTTGGCGTGATGTTGATTGCCGTATCTGCGGCAATGGTGGTTCTACCCACGATAATGCCTCGCCCGGTCTACCACTTTGTACTGCTACTCAGTATCGCCTGTATATTCGGATTGGTTTTCAACGGCCGTTTCGCGTTGATGCTGACACGCCGCCGATTTAAGAATAAACGCCCACACTACCGCCTGTCACAACTTTCAGAGCCCGAAGATTTATCTCTCACGGCTAAAGACGCGCTAGCAAAAGTTCACGAGCGGCAACAAAAGGAATTACAAAAACGGGGATTGCGTTAAGGGGATACATCAAACATACGTTGCAGCGCCAGCAATGCCTCAGCCGCCTCGCTCTTTTCCACCTGGATACGATTAACGACATTGCCTTCCACCAGATTCTCCAGCGTCCAGGCCAGATGTTGCGGACTGATGCGAAACATGGTTGAACACATACACACTGTTGGCGACATGAAGTGCACGTGCTTGCCCTGATGCTTGAACTGCTCATGAAGGCGATTGACCAGATTCAATTCGGTTCCCACCAACCATCGCGTACCAGGTTCCGAGTCTGCAATGGTTTTAATTATGTATTCGGTCGAACCGACATAATCCGATTTCTGACAGACTTCAAACGAACTCTCTGGATGAGAAATGATTTTCGCATCGGGATATTTAGCCTTGAAGTTGTCGATGTGTTCCGGGCGAAACATCTGGTGCACAGAACAGAAGCCTTTCCACAAAATCATTTTTGCTTTACGGATCTGTTCCGGTGTTAAACCACCCATGGGTTGATCGTAATCCCACACGACCATTTCATCGAGCGGTATGCCCATGCGATACGCTGTGTTACGCCCCAGGTGCTGGTCAGGGAAAAATAGAATCTTTTCGCCTTGCGAAAAAGACCATTCGAGCACATTACGCGCATTGGTTGAAGTACACACAATACCGCCATGACGACCACAAAATGCCTTCAGATCGGCGGCTGAATTTATGTAGGTTACCGGCGTGACACTGGATTCAACATCTTCCAGCACCTCACCAAGCTCTTTCCAGGATCTTTCGACTTTTGCAAGATTGGCCATGTCAGCCATCGAACAACCGGCAGCCAGATCAGGCAAAATGGCAACCTGGTTTGGACCAGAAAGAATATCAGCGACTTCGGCCATAAAGTGCACGCCACAAAATACAATAAATTCGGCTTTGGATTGCGCGGCCAGACGCGATAACTTGAGAGAGTCTCCAGAGTAATCTGCGTGTCGGAATACTTCTTCACGCTGATAATGGTGCCCCAAAACAATGACTCTATCCCCTAAGGCCTCTTTGGCTGCCTTAATTCTGGATTCACACTCTTTGTCATCCAGAGTCGCATAAGGCTGAAGATGAATTGCTGAAACCGCCATATTACTTCCCCGTTACCAACGCTAAACCACTAACAACCGAGCACCGGATTCTTGTCTTGTGGCTGTCAATCTACTCCGCTTTAGGAGAGGCCGCAAGTTTGATCCCGACGTCGCGCAACTGCTGAAAAGACACCTCGGATGGTGCGCCTGTGAGCAGACACGCCGCTGACTGGGTCTTGGGAAACGCCATTACATCACGTATGGACTCGGCGCCAACCATCAGCATAACCAGTCGATCCAGACCGAATGCGATTCCACCATGTGGAGGGCATCCGTATTTCAGTGCGTCTAACAGAAATCCAAATTTAGACTTGGCTTCTTCATCATCGATACCGAGTGCGCGGAAAACCTGTTCCTGAACGTGTTGACGATAGATACGCATAGAACCGCCGCCAATCTCAGTACCGTTGAGCACCATGTCATAAGCGCGTGAAGTGCATTCGCCCGGTGTGCTCTCCAGTTTATCCAGATCGGATTCCTTGGGAGAGGTAAACGGGTGGTGTAATGAAACCCAGCGCTTCGCGCCTTCATCCCATTCAAACATAGGAAAATCGACAACCCATAGCGGGCGCCAACCTTCATCCATAAGACTGCGATCGTGACCAAGTTTCACGCGCAATGCACCGAGCGCCTCGTTAACAATTTTGGTTTTGTCCGCGCCAAAGAAGATCAAATCACCGTTTTCCGCACCTGTGCGAGACAGTATCGCATCAACCGATTCATCCGGCAGGAATTTCAAAATCGGTGACTGCAAACCTTCACGCCCCTGGGACAAATCATTGACCTTGATATAGGCCAGGCCTTTCGCACCGTAGACGCCAACAAACTTGGTGTAATCGTCGATTTCCTTACGCGTTAATTCGCCACCGTTTGGCAAACGCAGGGCTGCAACGCGACCATTGGCATCGTTGGCTGGTCCAGAAAACACCTTGAACTCAACATTTTTCATCACGTCGCCAACGTCCACCAGCTCCAGATGAATACGCAGATCAGGCTTGTCCGAACCGTAGCGGTCCATCGCTTCCGCATACGGCATACGTGGGAAAGGATTCGGCAATTCCACATCCATCGTCTTCTTGAACACGCTGCGTATCATCTCTTCCATCGTACCCATGATTTGATCTTCGTTAAGAAACGAGGTTTCAATATCGAGCTGGGTAAATTCCGGTTGGCGATCGGCGCGCAGATCTTCGTCACGGAAGCAACGGACGATCTGATAGTAACGATCCATGCCTGCCACCATTAACAACTGTTTGAAGATTTGTGGCGACTGTGGCAGTGCAAAAAATGAATTCTTGTGGGTACGGCTCGGCACCAGGTAATCACGCGCGCCTTCAGGCGTCGCCTTGGTCAACATAGGGGTTTCCATATCGAAGAAACCTTGCTCATCCAGATAATTGCGCAGATAGCGAGTCACTTGAGAACGGAATTTCATACGTTCCAGCATTTCGGGACGACGCAGATCGATATAGCGATAGCGCAGGCGATGTTCTTCGGAGACATCTTCGTCGTCTATCTGGAACGGAGGCGTTGCCGAGGCATTGAGAATTTCGAGAGTCTTGCCCAGAATTTCCACTTTACCGGAACGCAGATTTTCGTTGATCGTGCCTTCGGGACGATGTCTAACCTTTCCAGTAATGCGTAATACGTATTCGCTGCGTACCCGCTCTGCAGTGGAAAATACATCGGGAACATCGGGATCGAACACGACCTGTACCAGACCTTCGCGGTCACGCATATCGAGAAAGATCACCCCACCATGGTCACGGCGGCGGTGGACCCATCCACTTAGTTCGACGATTTCATCGATCAACGACTCGTTGACCTCACCACAGTAATGGCTGCGCATGGACTCTCATCCTGTTGTGTTATTGTGCTAAAAATAAAAAACATGGCCGGGACACATCTGCCCCGACCACTTCTGTTGTCAAATTTATCCGGCTAATCCCCTGAAGCCTTGCTCGAGGAGGACGCCGAAGACTTACTGTCCGAGCTTTTGCTTTCGGAGCTCTTGCTCTCGGTACTTTTGCTCTTGTCTCCGGCAATATTCTTTTTACTGCCGCTCTTGAAATCCGTCTCGTACCAGCCGCCACCTTTGAGGCGAAAACCGGCCGCAGATATCAATTTTTTCAGGGCCGCGTCGCCACACTCGGGGCAATCGACCAACGGTGCATCACTCATCTTCTGGATGGCCTCCAGAGTGTGACCACATTTTTTGCATTCGTACTCGTAAATTGGCATTGCTAAACTCTCACCAACGTATAACCATAAAACATAAGCAAAACAACCGGTTAATATCCGCTCCAAGCAGTTTTCCGAGGGATATCAAGCCAAACCTCTGCCATCCAGGGGCGCGCATTATACTACATTTAGGCATAATCGCACGAAGCCCATAAAATCACGGATTTCGTATAGAATGGGGCCTGAATCAGCAAGAACAAGTCCTATCCATATGCCACAAACCTCGCCTTCGTCTCAGCCCGGAGACTTGAATACATTACGCACCCTACTCCCCTACCTATGGGTCTATAAGTGGCGGGTCATTATCGCTATGGGTCTACTCATTGTTGCCAAGCTGGCCACGGTAGGCGTACCTCTGATCTTGAAGGATATCGTCGATAGCCTGGACACCACCCAGACCACCCTGATTGTTTTACCCCTGGCCTTATTGCTGGCCTATGGTGGCTTGCGCCTGACCAGTACCCTCTTCGGTGAATTACGCGATGTCGTGTTCGTCAATGTCACCCAGCGCGCCGTGCGCCAGGTCGCACTCCAGGTCTTTCGTCATCTTCATTCCCTTTCCTTGCGTTTCCACCTTGAACGCCAGACCGGAGGGGTGTCGCGCGACATCGAAAGAGGAACACGCGGCATTACCTTTCTGATGAACTTCATGCTGTTCAATATCCTGCCTACCATCGCCGAGATTCTCCTCGTCACCGTCATTTTGTTTGTGAAGTACGATGCCTGGTTCGCTGTGATCACCCTGACGACGATTGCCTTGTATGTTGCCTGGTCTATTGGCGCAACCGAGTGGCGCATCCGTATTCGCCGCGTCATGAATGAACTCGATTCCAAAGCCAATACCCGCGCCATCGACAGCCTGCTCAATTATGAAACGGTGAAGTATTTCAATAATGAAGAATTTGAGGCCGGACGCTATGACCGGAACATGCAGGAGCTGGAAGGGGCCGCAATCAAAAATCAGTATGCGCTGTCGGTTTTGAATTTCGGTCAAGGCGCGATTATTGCGATCGGCATGACCTTGCTGATGATACTTGCCTCTCAACGCGTCGTTGAAGGGGTAATGACTATGGGTGACCTGGTGCTGGTCAATGCCTTTCTGCTGCAACTATATATGCCGCTCGGATTTCTTGGCTTTGTGTATCGCGAAATCAAACACTCACTGGCAGACATGGAAAAGATGTTCAGCCTGTTGTACAAAAACCGCGAAATCCAGGACAGTCCTGATGCGCAGGCGATAGTGGTCAAGGGTGGTCGACTTAATTTTGAACAGGTAAGTTTTAGTTATGAACAGGAACGACAGATTCTTCAAGACGTCAGCTTTACTATCGAACCGGGACAAAAACTGGCCGTTGTAGGTTCGAGTGGCGCGGGAAAATCCACCTTGTCCCGTTTATTATTTCGCTTTTACGAAATCGACAGCGGCAGTATCCAAATTGATGGGCAGGATATTCGTCAAGTCACTCAGGACAGCTTACGCAGTTGCATTGGCATCGTGCCGCAAGACACCGTGCTGTTCAATGACACCATTTTCTACAACATTCATTATGCAAAACCGGATGCCAGCGCCGAGGAAGTCTACCAGGCAGCGCGTATGGCACATATCCATGATTTTATCACTAGCCTGCCTGCGGCTTACGACACGCTGGTTGGTGAACGCGGACTCAAACTTTCCGGTGGTGAAAAACAACGCGTTGCCATAGCGCGCACCATATTGAAAAACCCGCGCATACTCATCTTCGATGAAGCCACCTCAGCACTGGATTCAAAATCAGAGAAGGCCATACTCAAGGCATTGAAAGAGATTGCCGAAAATCATACCACCCTGGTCATCGCTCACAGGCTTTCTACGATCATAGACGCCGACACCATACTGGTAATGGAGAACGGCCGCATTGTCGAAAGCGGCAGTCACAAGCAATTACTCGACAAAGGTGAACAGTATGCACAGATGTGGGCCTTGCAACAGGAAAAAAAACACACCTCCGAATTAACGTAATCGACTACGACACCCAAGGTTTTGAACCTAATCTCTCCGTAAAATTTTTTCCACGCGAGCCGCATGTTCCAATAATTGGTAATCGCTAAAACGACGACCATGTAATTGCATTCCGACAGGAAATCCGTCAGGCGTTTCTTTGGCGTGCGCAATCGCAACCGGGTGTCCGAATAGCGCAAAGCTACAGTTTAGCAGCGCCAGCGGCTCAGCGTAGGGTACGGGCACTCCGTTCACTGTCAGATCTGAACCTGTTTTACATAGAGGCATGCCCTTAATGCCGCTCACCGGCGTCAACAACAAATCCGCGCTTTCAAGAAAACGATCGAAGTCAGCCATGAAATGTTTGCGCCGCTCCAGGGCCGACAAATATTCCCGATGTGACATCGCCATGCCATCGCCGATGGCACTGGAAAAGAGATGTCGGCTGTAACGTCTTTCAAAGAATGCACGGTACATGGGCTTTAGAAAACGCGGCATGTAAAGCGGCGAAGATGCCTTCAACTCATATCCGCAAATCAAACTCCACAAGCGCAAGGCTTCTTCGAAATCTATCCCCGACTCTGCATTTACAATTTCAATGCCCGCATCCTTTAGCTTTGCGATCGCCGCTTGTATAGAATCAAGCACTGCTCTCTCTACACGCACACCTGGAAATTCAGTTTGCACCAGAATACGCTTTAGCGGTGAAAGTGCCTCGGGCGGTTTCAGGTCGCTAATAACACTAAATACCAGCTTTAGATCTTCATAGTTGCGCGCCATAGGGCCAGCAGTAAGCAGACTTTTTGTCGGTCTGCTCATCGGTACTGCCATATGTCCTTCTAGTGAAATCGTGCCTTCGGTAGGACGCAATGTTTTGACACCACAAAAAGCGGCAGGCACACGCAATGATCCCGCAATATCGCTACCAACTTCAAACGGGACTATACCTGCTGCCAATGCTGCGGCAGATCCGCCAGAACTTCCACCAGGACTAAAAGCGGAGTGACTGGGGTGTCGCGTCTGACCATAGCGCGGATGACGCGCCTGCCAATCGAAAGACATAGCAGGTAAATTGGTCTTGCCGATTATGATTGCACCTGCATTCTGCAATCGCGTGACAACTTCTGCATTCTGTTTGCACCGATAACGTATCGGCATACCAAAAGTAGTGGGTATATGTGTCGTGGCAAAGGTGTCTTTTATTGTGACGGGGATTCCGTGCAACGGCCCCCGATAGGAATCGCGTATCTGCCTGTCTGCGATAGCAGCGGATGCCTGCGCATGTTTCCGATTCAACGCGACGACGGAATTGAGTTCTTTATGTTCTTCAATACGTGTGAATGTTCGTTCGAGCAGTTCGGAAGGACTCATACGTTGCTCGTGTATGTGTGACGCCAATTCTGTCAAGGTTTCCATGATAGTGACTCTTGCACTTGGCAGAATATAAGTACACTAACTCCAACAGTCGTTCAACAAAAACTTTACGGCAGTATGTACTGTTAGTAGAGTACCCATATGAAGTTAGAGGACGTAAAACGAGAGCTACGTAAAACTGCTGACGAGAAAATCGCTACGCACGCCTTGCGCTTTTTCAAAACCGGCAAGGGTGAATACGGTGAAGGCGACACATTTATTGGCGTGCGCGTACCGCAAATCCGCGCATTGGCGAAAAAGGCTAAATCTTTATCTGATCAAGAAGCGGAAACCTTAATCCAATCACCCATACACGAAGAACGCATGTTGGGCTTGTTTATCTGGCGCCATCAATTTGACAAAGGAGACACAGCCCGGCAGAGCCAGATCTATCAAAGCTATCTGGACCATGTGGCCCATATCAACAATTGGGATCTAGTCGATTGCTCGGCGCACTACATCGTCGGGCAGTATCTCTACGAACGCTCACGCAAACCGCTGTATAAACTGGCTCGTTCCAAAAACCTGTGGGAACGACGAATTGCCATCATGGCAACTTTTTACTTCATCAAACAAAATGACTTTGAAGATAGCTTGTCACTGGTTGAAATTCTTCTGCATGATAGCGAGGATTTGATACACAAGGCCACCGGCTGGATGTTGCGCGAAATTGGCAACCGCCACATGAAAACGGAAGAAGAATTCCTGAAGCCTCGATACCAGACCATGCCTCGCACCATGCTACGATACGCGATTGAAAAATTCCCGGAAACAAAGAGACACCGTTATCTGAGTGGCAAAATATGAGCCGCTTGCGTGAGACAGCTTTTGATCAGAATACCTAAGTAAATCACTGCAAGAATATGGTGAATAAACTCAGTTTTTTTTCCTGTTTCACCCGGCAATGGTATATGCCACAATAGAAACACACTACAAGGAGGAGTGCCGTGACCAACCAGGAACAGCTCTGCCTTAAACGCGTCGCAATCGATACCTATCATGAAAACGTCGCCTATCTACATCGTGACTGCGCCATTTATCGTGCTGAAGGATTCCAGGCACTATCAAAAATCGAAGTATCTACCGATGGACACCATATTCTCGCGGTTCTTAATGTTGTAGACGATCCCGGCCTGGTGTCTCCCGGCGAGCTTGGACTTAGCGAGCAAGCCTACGAACAATTAAACGCGGGCGAACAAACCATGGTTACGGTTCGACACGCGGAGCCGCCGATTTCCATGGATGCCGTTCGTCGCAAAATAGATGGTGAACGACTCAATCAGGAAGACTTCAGCACTATTGCGAGAGACATTGTCGATAGTCGTTATTCCAAGATGGAAATGGCGGCGTTTCTAGTTGCATCGGGTCAGTCGAATCTGGACCGCGACGAAATCCTGTTTCTTACACGCGCAATGATCGAATCCGGTGATCGACTCGACTGGAAGGAACATCTGGTTGCGGATAAACATTGCATAGGCGGAATACCCGGCAATCGCACCTCTATGCTGGTTGTGCCTATTGTCGCTGCCCACGGCATGTTAATTCCTAAAACCTCAAGTCGCGCCATAACCTCCCCTGCTGGTACGGCAGATACAATGGAGTTAATGGCCGAAGTAAATCTGCCACCGCAACATCTGCTGGAGCTGGTGCGAACGCAACGGGGTTGTCTCGCCTGGGGAGGCACCGCCAAACTGGCGCCAGTAGACGATATGCTGATTTCGGTTGAGCGCCCTCTTGGAATCGATTCACAAGGCCAGATGGTGGCCTCAATACTGTCGAAAAAACTCGCCGCAGGCTCTACCCATTTGCTGATCGATATCCCTGTCGGACCGACAGCCAAGGTCAGACATATGCGACAGGCGCTGGCGCTACGCAAACTCTTCGAATATGTCGGTGATCAACTCAATATACATCTTGAAGTTGTCATTACCGATGGACGACAGCCGATAGGGCGCGGCATCGGTCCGGTACTGGAGGCAAGAGATGTGATGCAGGTTTTACAAAACGATCCTGCGGCACCCCATGATTTGCGCCAAAAAGCCTTGCAGCTGGCGGGACGTATAATTGAATTCGACCCTGATGTACGTGGCGGACAGGGATATGCCATCGCCAGAGATATACTCGATTCCGGTCGAGCGATTGCAAAAATGGACGCCCTGATTGATGCACAAGGCCGAAAAGAATACAGCTTAGAACCCGGCAAACTGTCCTTCGAAATTGCCGCGCAACACGATGGTGTCGTGACCAATATCGATAATTACCAATTAGCCAAAATCGCCAGACTGGCAGGCGCGCCTATGGACAAACGCGCAGGAGTAGACCTGCTGAAAAAACTCGGTGACAAGGTAAGACAAGGTGAAATCCTGTATCGCGTACATGCAGAGTTTCAGTCTGACTATAAATTTTCGCAAACCCTATGCCTCCAAAACAACGGTTACAACATAGGCAACGCCGAGGATATTCCTGCGTCCTTCGTGGCCTTCTAAGAGATCCGACTTATGCAGCAAAGTGTGTTTTATTTCCGCGACGAGGAATCACAAGCGTTAGCGCTGGCAAACGCGCTGGGATGTTCGAGTGCGCAGATCGACTTACATCGCTTTCCTGATGGTGAAAGCCTTCTGACCTTAAGCACTGCAATACCACAACATCTGTTAATGTATCGCGGCTTAGATCACCCTAATGAAAAAATTGTTGAATTAATTTTGTGTTGTGCCAGCGCGCGAAAAAAAGGCGTACAGCGAATTAGCTTGATCACGCCTTACCTTTGCTACATGCGCCAGGATAGAGAAAATCATCCGGGAGAAGTCGTCAGCCAGTCTATTATCGGTGAATTATTGAGTGAATATATCGACGACATCATTACTGTCGATCCACATTTACACCGCATACATGATCTGCACCAGGCCTATCCTTTACAACATGCATTGAGTCTCAGCGCAGCCGAATTGATTGGCGCATATCTCAAGAAGAATTTTCCAAAATGTTTATTGATCGGCCCGGATGAGGAGTCTGAACAGTGGGTGTCTGTTGCCGCAAACATTGCGGGACTTGATTATTGCGTCGCAAGCAAGATTCGCATGGGAGACCGGAAGGTGGAGATCGAACTCCCCTCAGAAGACTATGCTGGACGTAACATCGTACTTGTCGACGACATGATCAGTTCAGGGGGAACCATCATAAATATCGCCAGGCAGTTAACGGCGCGAAAAGCGCAAATTAAAGCATGCATCGTTACCCATTGTCTGTGCTCCCCGGATGACGAAAAAAATATCGTGGCGGCAGGTGTACCGACTGTCATCAGTTGCGACAGTATTTCCCATCATACAAATCACATCGCGCTCACCGATTTGCTCGCCGAAGCAATACGTAAAATCAACTAGCCATGTACTCCCCCAGGCAATTGCTGTTTTTTCTGATTTTACTGGCGATACTCATTGTCGTTATTCAATTCGGCGCGCTATCGCTGGCCTATGACAAACTCGGACTTTCGCCACAGATGGCGCTGTTGATTATTGGGCTATCGATTTTTGGCAGCCTGGTCAACATCCCGCTGTTCCGTATAAAAGCCAACGAGTCCCAACCCGAGACACTCCCTTTCTATTTTCGCGGCATACTTCGCCACGCGCCACAACCGTTTCAGGGTTATACTCGCGTATACGCCAATTTCGGCGGTTGCGTCACACCTGTTGCGGTGTCACTGTTTCTACTCCAACATCTCCAGCTCGATCTTCGCGCGGTTGCACTGGCCACTATATTAATGACAAGCATTTCATTTTTTTTCAGTCGTCCGATTCATGGGCTAGGCATAGGCATGCCGATCTTCATCGCGCCACTTTCCGCAGCCATAATTGCGCTGACACTGACGCCCGAGTATAGTGCGCCGGTCGCGTATATTAGCGGTACTTTTGGTGTTCTCATTGGCGCCGATCTTTTACGCTTAAAAGACATCCGCCACATGGGTGCGCCCGTTGCCTCTATCGGTGGTGCGGGCACTTTCGACGGCATTTTTATTACCGGCATTGTTGCCGCCCTACTCAGTTGATGACATGGCGAATAAAGAATCTAAAACTATCTTGATTACAGGCTGCTCCAGCGGCATAGGTCTGTGTTGCGCAAAAGGATTGCAAACACGTGGTTATCGCGTCTTCGCCACGGCGCGCAAGACCGAGGATGTTGCACACTTGCAACAACAAGGGCTTGAGAGTCTGCAACTTGATCTTGCCAGCAGTGCCTCCATCGAAAACGCGGTGGATGAAGTCCTGAAACGCACTGATGGCACGCTGTTCGCCCTGTTTAACAATGGCGCATACGCCATGCCTGGTGCCGTAGAGGACTTAAGCAGGGACATGTTACGCGAGAACTTTGAAACCAATTTCTTCGGCACACATGAACTCACTTGTCGAATTATTCCAGTGATGCGCAAACAGGGCTATGGCCGCATCATTCAAAACAGTTCGCTTCTAGGCTATGTATCCTTACCCTATCGAGGTTCCTATAATTCAAGCAAATATGCGTTAGAAGGACTCACCGATGCCATGCGTCTCGAATTGAGCGACACCAACATCTTCGTCAGCCTGATTGAGCCAGGCCCAATTTCCAGTCGTTTTCGTGCCAATGCATTTGCCATGTATCGTAAACATATCGACAAGGAAAAGAGCCCGCATCGAGCGATATATGAAGGAATGGAAAGCCGTTTGACCAAACAGGGGCCAGCGCAGCCGTTTACGCTGCCACCGGAAGCGGTCTTGAAGAAACTGATACATGCATTGGAAAGTCGCAAACCAAAAATAAGATACCCGGTAACCTTCCCTGCATATATGTTTGCATTTTTACGCCGTTATACGACGAATCGTTTTCTCGACAATTTTCTGTTATCGCTTTCGCGCAGGGAAAATCGATAGGTATTACTTAAAAAGGAATCCACTGATTATGTTAGCTAGCGAGGGAGAAGAGCAAGGCAAAAACAAATGAGTAAGCACTGTTTACACAGAGTAAATGAGCATTTCGAAATTGTTTTTAGCGCAGTTATCGCTTGCTAGAAGACTTAAGTAGAGAATTCGATGATTATTTGACGCCGGAGGCGATTAGATATTCGTGCGGCACCACCAGACCATCTGCAGACATGAATTCTTCCGCCATTTGACGGATTTCATTCTTTATCTGCGCATGCTGGTTTTCCGGCAAGGCATCGAACTGGGCTTTTAATATGCCGGTTGCATCCACCAACTCCCAATAACTTTCGAAAGAATCAAATGAGTAGTTAAATTGTTTGGTCATTACGCGAACGCTGTGCAGGCCGCTATCTTGTAGCAGTTTTTCCAATACATCTGGGTCGCCTAATGATGTGCCGCGCACTAATGGCGGGTGTTTTTCTTCTGGCAAACGATCTTTGAATGCCTCGTACGACCATCGCATACTCGGCATACGGTCTGCCTGACTCCACACTACGACAACCAGACGCCCGCCTACCTTGAGTACGCGAGACATTTCACTTAGACCACGTGCGGGGTTGTCAAATAGCATGACGCCAAATCGACACATGATGCGATGAAAACTGTGATTATCGAAACTCAGCTTTTCCGCTGGCATGACGTCGAATTGCACATTGCTCAGGTTTTCTTTTTCGACCTTGGCTCTCGCGGCAGCGATCATGCCCTCGGACGCATCTACCCCTACAATGTCAGCGTTGCCCCGTGTGCGACGTGCGAGCATCAGGGCGGGCTCTCCTGTTCCGGTTGCCACATCCAGTACCTTATTGCCTGCGCCCACGGCCAGCGCATTGAGCATGGTATGACCCACAGGTTCCAGGTGGGGTAACCACAGATCAAACTTTTCTGCAATTTGTCCCCAATCCGGCAAATTACCGCCTGCTGTCATTGCGATGCTCCCTGTATCCAATGTGGTTGTAAGTGTACGTCAGAACTTAGAAGTCTTCCACAAACGTTGCTAAACTAGGCAATTCCGCTGTTCGTCAGTTCGTATCAGATAGATGTAACGAACGAAGACAGTGAAACTTGATAATGACAGGGAGTTGGGAAATGAAAAAACGTGTGCTGGGTCCGATTTTTTTCATGCTGCTAAGCGCCAATGCGCAAGCTATTGTAAGCATGGAAAGCCTTCACTTTGGTGATGAAAATCCGGGCTTTCTTGGCAGTAGCAGCCTGTCAATAGATGTCGCCAGGGGCAATGCCGAGCGCATGCGCGCCAAAGGAGGTCTAACCCTGCAGTGGAATCGTTCTCGTTCGATCTATTATTCGTCTA
Organism: Gammaproteobacteria bacterium; assembly: GCA_029881255.1. Taxonomy (NCBI): domain Bacteria; kingdom Pseudomonadati; phylum Pseudomonadota; class Gammaproteobacteria; species Gammaproteobacteria bacterium. Next base: position 381,786 of record JAOUMY010000003.1, read on the forward strand.
TCTCGGCGGCCTACGGGGAAAGTAAAAACGTTCGTGATCAAAATGAGTGGTTTATGCACGGCCGTCGCATTGGGAACATCTCGGACATGCTTGCCTGGGAGGTGTTTGCGCAGTTAGAGAGAGAAGAGTTTGCACGATTAAACCTTCGCACTCTGGGTGGCAGTGGTGTACGCATACAACTGGGACAAAAGCGTCCGCAACAGGCTTTCTTCCTTGGCGTGGGGGCCTTCTATAGCCATGAACTCATAAACGATACGACGAAAACAGTGGCGCAAGAAGTCAAAGGAAACATCTATCTTTTATTCAAACGCTCGCTGTCGAATCATGCATCTTTCGTTAACACACTTTATTGGCAACCCAATGCCACCAGTTTATCGGACTATCGCCTACTCGAAACCGCGACACTGAGCGCAAAGATACTGGAACGCCTGGCGTTAAAAATCAGCCTTGAATTGCGTCAAGATAGTCGGCCACCGGCGACAGTAAAGCAAACTGATATGAAATTGTTAACGGGAATTGAATTTAATTTCTGAGAACTCAGAGCCTGGTTTTAACGCCACATTCGTTTTCTCGACAATGTTCTGTGTCGATGCAAACTAGCATTAACCCGTAGTGGGCGCCATTATCGCGCGATAGACTACAGCAGATAGACAAGAGGGTGTCTTATGAGAGACACCCTCTTTTTTTATTCAGGCCACGGCGGCCTGCTGTTCAAGCTTTTTTACAAAGGACAGATCCTCCCCGGACCTGTCGACTACAATTACATCACCAGGTCCGAAGGCACCCGACAAAATTTTCTGCGCCAGCGGATTTTCGATACGTGTTTGTATCGCGCGTTTTAACGGTCTCGCCCCGTAAACAGGGTCGTAGCCCGCTTCCGCAAGAAAATCCAGCGAGGCCTTACTCAATTCCAGCGCCATATCTCTATCAGCCAGACGCTTACGCAGATAATCGATTTGGATACTGGTAATTGAACGCAACTGTTCTCGTCCCAGCGGGTGGAACACCACGACATCGTCGACACGGTTGATGAACTCAGGTCGGAAATGTTGACCAACCACTTCCATCACCGAGGATTTCATTTCCTCATACTTTTCTTCACCCGCCATTTCCTGTATCAGCTGAGACCCAAGATTTGACGTCATCACAATCACAGTGTTGCGGAAATCAACGGTACGCCCCTGACCATCAGTCAGACGACCATCATCGAGCACTTGTAGCAAGATATTGAAAACATCGGGATGCGCCTTTTCCACCTCATCGAGCAATATTACCGAATACGGTTTGCGACGCACGGCCTCAGTCAAATATCCGCCTTCTTCGTAGCCAACATATCCCGGAGGTGCGCCTATCAAACGCGCCACGGAATGTTTTTCCATGAACTCAGACATATCGATTCTGACCATGGCCTCTTCGGTATCAAAGAGAAACTGCGCCAGCGCTTTCGTCAGTTCAGTTTTACCGACACCTGTTGGGCCAAGAAATAGAAACGAACCATTAGGACGATTAGGATCAGAAAGTCCGGCGCGTGAACGGCGTATGGCATTGGACACAGCGACCACCGCTTCCTGTTGCCCAACTACGCGAGTCGCAAGCTCCTCTTCCATGCGCAACAGTTTTTCGCGCTCGCCTTCGAGCATTTTGCTAACGGGAATACCTGTCCACTTGGAAACAACTTCGGCGATCTCTTCATCTGTGACCTTATTGCGCAACAAGGTCATTTCCTTACCCTCTTCTGCATTGGCATCTGCTGCTCTGAGTTGCTTTTCCAGCTCCGGTAATTTGCCATATTGCAGTTCAGACATGCGGCCAAGATCACCCGCGCGGCGAGCCGCTTCTAATTCCTGGCGTACACGATCAATCTCTTCCTTGATGTGTTGGCTACCCTGCACCGAAGCCTTTTCTGATTTCCACACTTCATCGAGATCGGCATATTCTTTCTCAAGGCGAGAAATTTCGTCTTCGAGATTCTTGAGGCGTTTGCTTGATGCCTCGTCTTTTTCCTTCTTGAGCGCCTCGCGTTCAATTTTCAATTGCACCAGTCGGCGATCCAACTTGTCCATTTGCTCTGGCTTGGAATCAATTTCCATGCGTATGCGACTTGCCGCTTCGTCGACTAAATCGATAGCTTTGTCTGGCAATTGACGATCGGTGATATAGCGGTGAGACAAGGTCGCAGCGGCAACAATCGCAGGATCGGTAATATCCACACCGTGATGCACTTCGTACTTTTCTTTCAGCCCGCGCAAAATAGCAATGGTGTCTTCCACACTCGGTTCATCGACCAACACTTTTTGGAAACGTCTTTCAAGCGCGGCATCTTTTTCGATGTATTGTCGATATTCGTCTAAGGTTGTCGCCCCGACGCAATGCAACTCGCCGCGCGCCAAAGCCGGTTTGAGCATATTGCCCGCATCCATAGCCCCTTCCGCTTTACCCGCGCCAACCATGGTATGTAGTTCGTCGATGAATAAAATTACCTGACCTTCCTGCTTGGAGAGATCATTCAATACGGACTTCAAACGTTCTTCGAATTCGCCACGAAATTTTGCACCGGCAATCAAAGCGCCCATATCCAACGACAGCAATCGTTTGTTTTTCAGGCCCTCGGGCACTTCGCCATTAATGATGCGCTGCGCCAGTCCTTCTACGATTGCCGTTTTACCCACGCCTGGCTCACCAATGAGCACCGGATTGTTTTTGGTGCGACGTTGCAAAACCTGTACAGTACGACGAATTTCATCGTCACGTCCGATGACAGGATCGAGCTTGCCCTGTTCGGCACGCTCGGTAAGATCTATGGTGTATTTTTCCAAAGCACGTCGGTGTTCTTCCGCGTCCGGATTCTCAACTTTTTGCCCTCCGCGCAGTGCATCGATAGCCTCACTCAAACCACCTTTGGTGGCACCCGCTTTACGCAGCAAATCGCCTAATGGGCCTTTGTCTTCCACTGCTGCCAATACAAACAATTCGCTGGAGATATAGGCATCTTTTCGTTGCTGCGCCAGTTTGTCCGTGAGGTTTAACAGTCGTCCCATGTCGTTGGAGATGTGCACATCACCTCCTGCCCCCTGTACCGAAGGCAGACGGTCAAGCGCTTCGCCAAGCTTTGAGCGTAATGACTTAACGTCGACACTGGATTGCGTCAAAAGATAAGGAACAGTGCCACCATCTTGATCCAACAGCGCGCTCATCACGTGTACAGGTTCGATAAATTGGTGATCTCGTCCAACGGCAAGACTCTGCGCGTCACCGAGTGCCATCTGAAATTTGCTGGTCAGTTTGTCCATTCTCATGGGATCAATACCTTGCTGGCTGAATTTGAATTGTTTCCTATATGGGGCCACTCTCTTTGAGTTCAAGTCATGTCGCTACTGCACTAAATCCGCAGAGTTTCAATCAGGTTTATCATTCCGGCACCATGTTTGATACTATGATGCCTCATCCACCCAAACCCGAAAACATCATATGACTGACTATTTTGTTTGGAGCATCGACCCCATCATTTTTTCCATCGGTTCATTTGGAATACGTTGGTATAGCCTGATGTTTGCTACCGGCTTTATCGCCGGTTTTTACATCATGCGCGATGTATTCAAACATGAAAACAAGCCTGAGGAAAAACTTGATAGCTTGTTAATACATCTGGTTTTAGGCACGGTTATTGGTGCCCGCCTGGGCCATGTGCTCTTTTACGAACCTGGATACTATCTTTCCAATCCTCTGGAAATCATCAAAATCTGGGAAGGTGGTCTTGCCAGTCACGGCGGTGCCATGGGCGTACTGATTTCACTGTTTCTATTCGTACGCAAACATCAGTTTTCCTATTTATGGCTGCTGGATCGACTGGTGATTCCTATCGCCTTAACCACTAGCCTGATCCGTTTAGGTAATTTTTTCAACTCGGAAATTCTGGGCAATAAATCCGATTTGCCCTGGGCAATTATTTTTTCCCGCATCGATCAGATTCCGCGCCACCCGGTACAGTTGTATGAGTCTATGGCCTATCTCGCCATTTTTGCCTTGTTGTTTTTTGTGTATCGTAAACAACAGCGCAAACCGGCCGCCGGTTTGCTGTTTGGCAGTTATCTCATTATCGCGTTTAGTGCGCGTATTTTCCTCGAAAGCTTTAAAACCAAACAGGCCTCGTTCGATGCCCCGCTAGCCATGAGCATGGGGCAATGGCTAAGCGTACCCTTCATCCTCGCGGGCATATTTCTCCTGGTTAAAGCATTGAAAAAAACCTGAAAAAATTCGCCTGATAGCTTAAGACCCCCGTTCTTAAGCCGATAAGTAACTTAGCCTCTTCACGGCCAGACGACGGCCAAAAAGGAGAAGAGGCATAGTTACTTTTCAGGAGGAACAGGCATGCGCATTTTAATCGTTGAAGACGACACGCTACTGGGCGACGGTATCCGCACCGGATTGGCACAACACGGCTACGCCGTAGACTGGGTGGAAGACGGCCAGGCAGCGGAAACCGCGCTGATGACGAATGAATACGAACTCATGGTACTTGACCTGGGTTTACCCAAAAAATCCGGGCTTGAAGTCCTGAAGCATGTACGCGGCGGGGGCAACGATCTGCCTGTCATTATCCTGACTGCCCAGGACACTATCGATGACCGCATCAAAGGACTCGACACCGGTGCGGATGACTACCTGACCAAACCTTTCGATCTGGATGAACTATCCGCGCGTATCCGTGCTTTGCTGCGTCGCCGTGGTGGTCGCACATCGCCAGTTATCGAACACTATGATCTGATCGTCGATCCTGCGTCACATACCGTGACCAAGGATGACAGAGGTGTGGATATTTCCCCTCGCGAATTCACCATCCTGACCTTACTCCTGGACAATCGCGGCAAAGTCATGTCGCGCAGCCGTTTGGAAGAAGGTTTGTACGCGTGGAATGACGAGGTCGAAAGTAACACCGTCGAGGTACACATTCATCACCTGCGTAAAAAGCTAGGCGCTGAACTGATACGCACTATACGTGGCGTAGGTTATATCATCGACAAACCCACTTCGAAATAAAATACCCGCGGCCTATGTTCCACTCGATACGCCGCCGCTTGCTGCTGATACTGCTTTCCGCGTCTATCGGATTGTGGTTGCTTGCGGCTGTGTTCAGTTACCTCGATACCCGTATAGAAGTCGAAAAACTCTTTGACGCCCAGCTGGCCCAATCCGGACGCGTCATGCTCGCCCTGAGTATGCATGAAGTCATGGAACAACGCCTGCTCGGCAAATTGTCCGGCACGGTGACAGAAACCATACGCGAAGGTATCTGGCAACTCGGGCACAACTACGAAAAGAAGCTCGCCTTTCAGATCTGGATTAATGACGACATTCTCGCCATGCGTTCAGATAACGCCCCCGATGTTCACATGACACGCAGTGTTGAGGGTTTTTCTGAAGAGCTGGTTGGCGGCAATACCTGGCGTATGTTCACGCTTCAGAGCGAAGACGGCGATATCACCATACACATTGGCGAGATGAATGATATACGCCACAAACTGGCTAACGGCGTTGTGATGCGCACGCTTGCACCGATGATTATGATTTTGCCGCTAACCGGCTTTGTGCTTTGGTACGGCGTTGGTCAGGCCATAAGTCCCTTGCGACGTATCGCAGAAGAAATGCGAAATCGCCGCGCCAACGACTTGCGTCATATCGACGCAGACTACCTGCCCGACGAGGCCAAGACGCTGGCGGCTTCGCTCAACAATGTCTTCGACCAGTTGCAAAGCGCCGTGGAAACGGAGCGACGATTTACTGCCGACGCCGCGCACGAATTACGCACCCCATTAGCCGCCCTGAAAACTCATGCGGAAGTGGCCTTGCAAGCCGCAACCGAGGAAGAGAAAAAACAGGCCTTGCGCCAGGTCGTGCGTGGCGTTGATCGCGCTACACGACTGGTGGAGCAATTACTTACTCTCGCCAGACTCGATCCGGATACGGGGAAGGCCAATGTAAAACGTTTTGACTTGTTCATAGTCGCCGAACAGGTCATCAGCGATGAAGCGGCGATTGCCATCGAAAAAGACATTGAGATCAGCCTGAATGGAACACGCGGCAAATTCGTACATTGTAATGGCGACGCCGTCGCCGTGATGATGCGCAACCTCATCGATAACGCCATACGTTATACGCCTGAAGGCGGCGTGGTCGAAGTTTCCATCATACGCTTCGACGACAAAATCACGTTCCGCGTATCCGATAGCGGACCAGGAATTCCTGCAGAAGACAGAGAGCGTATTTTCCAACGCTTCTACAGACGCCTCGGCACCAAGTCACCAGGCAGTGGTCTGGGTCTGTCTATCGTCTCCCGCATCATAGATCTCTACGGTCTGAATATCACCCTCGACGAAGCCGTACTCGGCGGCCTGCAAATCGACGTTCAGTTCAAGGCCATGGATTTGGAACCACGCACTTAATCCTATCGTCCGAATGCTTTGAATTAAATTTCAGGAATTGTAATTACGATAAGTGAGCGATTACCCACTACCCTTCACGAAGGATTTTTACGTTACTCGTATCAAATCCCTTACCCTCGACGGGATAGGGATGGAGTTGATCAAGAGGAAGACTTTGATCGGCTGCGGTTACCAGTCGCACATGTTCGCGACGGAATTCCCTGGCATTGCTCAAGCCACAGGAATGGGCAAGTTTGTCGATTTCGACATTTACCCAATGGGCATAGTTAGCGACACGCTTGAATTTTTCCGTCACCACCAGGCCACGCTGAAGTCGTTTGTTGTGCGTGGTAATGCCCGTCGGACAGGTATCCATATGGCATTGCATGGACTGTATACAGCCTAGGGAAAACATAAATCCGCGAGCGGAAGTCGCAAAGTCTGCGCCGGCACACAGTGCCCAGGCCACTTTCGCCGAGGTGACCAATTTACCTGAGGCAATCACTCTGACGCGATTGCGTAAGCCGGCCTCGATGAGAGAATCCACCAGCATAGGCAAGGCTTCCTGCAAAGACAAACCGACATGGTCAGCAAGAATCTGTGGGGCAGCGCCTGTTCCCCCATCGCCACCATCAACGGTAATAAAATCCGGCGCAGAATCCGAACCTCGCCGTATCACGGCTTCAAACAACGTATCGGTAAATGTCCGATTGGATATCACGACCTTAAATCCTACTGGTCGTCCAGTCACTTCGCGTATCCGCATAATCATGTCCAACAAATCATCCGGACTCTTGATTTCACGATGGCGGTTAGGGCTACTGGAAACAACGCCGACGGGTATGCCGCGGATGCGCGCGATCTCGGGCGATACTTTGACTGCAGGGAGAACGCCGCCACGTCCCGGTTTGGCGCCCTGAGAAATCTTGATTTCAAATGCTTTCACGTGTTGCGCCATCTCAATCAGTTTTTCATCACTGAGTTTGCCATGTTCGTCTCGCACGCCGTACTTGGCGGTTCCGATTTGAAAGATGCGATCACAATCGGCAGCTAAATGAAACGGCGATAATCCACCTTCTCCGGTATTAATCCAGACGCCGGCCTGGGCGGCGCCCATCGTCAGTGCCTTGACCGCCGGGCCGGAAATCGCGCCATAACTCATGCCGGATATATTAAAGATCTGTCGCGCGACGAATGGCTTGTCACAACCTTCGCCTATCGTCATTTGAGGTGAGGGCGTACATTCCTCTTCGAGCATGGGATAGGGAGAATTGACAAAGATGATAGTCCCGGGTTCGCGTAAATCATTCGTCGAACCAAAACCGATGACACCGCCCAAACCCTTCGATGTTTTATACACCCAACTGCGAGTGGCGCGATTAAACGGCATTTCCTCGCGATCGTGGGCAAAGAAATATTGGCGAAAAAATTCACCCTGACGTTCGAGAAAATAACGCATATGCCCGATGACCGGGAAATTTCTCAAAACAGCATGTTTACTCTGGAAAATGTCGTAGAAAAAAACCACTGACAGGAACAACATCACAATGCCGGCTAACCAGCCCATGATGGTTATGATGGTCGATAAAGTGGAAAATAATTCGTCCATTACGATCCCAGTTACGAATACCCTCTTTGACTACTAACGGCTAATTAGGTTGTATGCTTAACACTATTTAATAACTGATCCAGTGTTTTAACGTACTCATCGTAGCCATTTGTATCCGTACAATAAAACGGGCTACCGATTTCGACTTTCACATGACTTCTGACGAGCAGTGCTCGCAAGGTCGATCCTGGCAGACCGATTCCAGTAATAAAAATCGGAAAAATCGGTGCCCCGCTTTTCATCGCCATACGAATGGCGCCGCCTTTTACCTTACGCGGTTTGTCTGCTGGCCAATGTATGCCACCATGCGGGAAAACAACAACGACTTCGCCATTGGCCAAAGCATCATAGGCCTCACGCAAGGCCTTTTCAGGGCGTGTTTCACGATCAACGGGAATACATCCAGCAGCCTTAAATAAAAAAGGTAGACGATTGTATTCCTCACGCGCGATTAAAAAACGCAAAGGCCGTTTGCTCAAACCAATCAGTAAGGGAGGATCAAGCCCGGAAATATGATTCGCAACGATAATCGCCGGCCCATGTTCAGGGAGGTCGATGTATTGATTCGCATCGAGACGATGATAGCGATACAAAAACAGACGCAGGGCGCCATCAATGAGATTCAAACCCGGACGGCCCCAGTCCACTTCAATGGCATTACGCGACGCGCGATAGAAACGACTAACGGCGAACATGGAAAAAACAACAAAAAAACCGGCGATATAAGGCCACATGCGTCAGAAAGATAAACTGTTTTACGTAGTGTAACGAAGATAGCTAGCGACTGTCTTATTTCTTTTTCTTGCTGCCACCGGCTTCCGCCTCTGCTGCCGCCGCTTCGGCCTCGAGTTCTGAAGCACGCTCTTCGATCAAATCAATCAAATCGTCATTGGCAAGAATTTTCGCCCTGGCCAGTGCATTCCCGCCAAGCTTGCTCTCAAGTTTGATATCAGCGCCATTACTAACGAGGAGTTGCGCGACCTCAAGTTTCTCCTGGGACACGGCCAGCATTAACGGCGTTGAACCATCTTCTGCCGCCACATTGATGTCTGCGCCATGGACCAGCAGGAGATTGGCGATGTCTTTGTGCCCAAAATACGCGGCATGGTGTAAAGCGGTCAAACCGTTCTTGCGGGCGGCGCGTGTATCCACGCCTCTCGAAAGCAGTGCCCTCACCATTTCCGTATGACCGTAATAGCTAGCGGTAATCAGCGCCGATTCGCCATTTTTGTCTTGAATGGTCGGATCCGCGCCTTCATTCATCAAACGATCAAAATTTTTCTTGTCGCCACGTGCGATGACTTGCATCAATGCAGTTGACCCACGACCATCGGCTTTATCCACATCTGCGCCTTCGGTAAGCAGGTAGTCAACCGTGCGCGGGTTTCTAAGCTGTAGTGCCGCCATAAGTGCCGTTCGACCTGCGGCATTGGAAAAATTGACATCCGCGCCATCCATGAGCGCCGATTTCAGACGTGGAATATCGCCAGCACGGGCAGCCAGCAGCAAAACATCATTGGCAGTTACCGCCAATACGCTTGACGACCACCAAGCCTGGAACAAAACTGCCAGCACGAATAGTGTAGACTTAACCTTGACATTCATACTATTTATAGCGACAGTTTTGTTGAATTTCTTGAACAAGTCTGTTTATTGAAAACCAATTACCACAGTCTAAAGGTGTCTGAAATGCGTGTATTCATTTTGCCAATAATATTGTCTTTCGTCATATTTCAGACCGCACTGGCTGAATCCACTCTCATCGTTAACATACAAGGCCTGAAATCCGACAACGGTCAGGTTTCCGTCCATTTATTCGAAGCGACGAATGCTAATGCCTTCCCGACCAAGCAGGACATGGCACTGAGATCGGCACTCAATTATATTCGCCAGGGCACAAGCAGAATTCGCTTTTCAGCACTGGCCTCTGGCACCTATGCGATCTCTGTTTATCACGACGAAAACGGGAACAATCAGCTGGACACCAATTGGCTGGGGATACCGGATGAAGGTCTGGGTGTTTCAAAAGATGCCAAAGGCAGTTTTGGCCCACCCAGTTTCAAAGACGCCGCCTTCGAGGTGTCAGAAGATTCCACCGTGACCATCAATATGCATTATTAAAAAATGCGCTAATGGCAATCTATTTTTACAAACGTATTACATAAACAGCCGATAATTGTATAGTAAACCTTGCTCGTTTGAGGCTTGTGATTTTTCCAGTTACTGCAAACAGAAGGAACTGGCGTTAGACCTATCCGTATGGACTATTTTATCCGCTACAGAAAAAGTATATTTCTCACCCTGCTTATCTACCCATTGATAACCGGCATACCGGTATACGCCGATCACGGCTCTGGGGAAACTCACCCCAGACAATCTTTTGTCGTCGCCTCAAGCAATAATTTTCCACCACTGAATTTTCTCGATAAGGATAAAAATCTGACCGGATTTGGTCGTGAGCTGTCAGATGCGGTGTTTGCCTCTATCGGTATTACCCCAAAACGTTTGCACAGCGGCAATTGGACTGAGGTTCTTAGCTGGCTGGAAAAAGGTCAGGCGCAGATCATTCATGATACGGGTTACACAGAGGATAGAGATAAATTTCTCGACTATACTGTTCCCATTATTGAAATGAACGAAAGTATTTTTGTACAGAGCCATCGTTTCGATATTCAAAATCTGGAGTCACTGAGGGGAAAACGCGTCGCTTGCGTTAATAAACACATTACGCATCTCTATCTCCAGCAAATCCCGTGGATAAACTGCCATATCGTCAACACCCCGGCTGAAGGTGTACACGCCTTGATAAACGGACGCGTTGATGCCTTCATCTACCCGGAAGAAATTGTACTGTATTTCCTGCACACCTTTGATCGCATCAGAGAAGTCAAGATTACCGGTGAACCATTGCGTCGCTTAAGCTGGTCGATGACAGTAAAGGAAGGCAATACCGAGCTACTAGAGAAACTCAATGAAGGCATTCTTGCCATTAAACACAGTGGAGAATACGACCGAATTTATAGCAAGTGGTTTGGCTCGCCACTGATTTCAGGCTATACAAAAATGGAGTTCACCTTTCTTGGTATAGCGGTATTCGCCACGACGCTACTGGTTGCCTTTGTTATTTACACCGCCAAATTGCGCAAATCCAAGTCGGAGCTTCGTCGCTACAGGGAAAACCTGGAAGAGGAAGTCGCAAAACGTGCCGACGAATTGAAACAGTCGAATCTCTTGTTTCAGGCGGTAGTCGACACCATACCGTCACGCGTCTTCTGGAAAGATCTGGACAATAATTATTTGGGATGTAACAGCGCCTTCGCCCGCGACGCAGGAAAACAATCCCCGTCTGAAATGATAGGCAAAGATGATTTCGATATGCCGTGGAAATCAGAGGCGCCTCTATATCGACGAGACGATGCATCCGTCATGCAAACCGGCGAATCCCGTCTCAACTTCGAGGAACCTCAGACGACGCCTGATGGAAAAACCATCTGGCTGGAAACCAGCAAAATTCCGTTGCGCAAGTCTGACGGAACTGTTTACGGCGTGCTCGGGACTTACCAGGACATTACCTTACGCAAGAATTTTGAAAGTGAACTGATAAAGGCAAAAGATCTGGCCGAAGAAGCCAACCTCGCCAAATCCATGTTTCTGGCCAATATGTCTCATGAATTCAGAACGCCTCTACATGGCATACTCGGTTTTGCGCAAATGGGTATTCTGCGCAGCAGCGAATCCACCGACGAAAAATTAAATAAATTTTTTCATCAAATAAAAAGCAGCGGTGAACGATTAAAGACGCTAGTCGATGATTTGCTCGACCTGAGCAAACTGGAAGCCGGTAAAATGTCGCTGAATTTTCAGCAACATGATATCCGCGAAATCATACAGGAGTGTGTCGCGGAACAAGAAGTCTTGATTACCGGGCATCGCCTCATTATTGAATATGATTTCGATGAAAATTTACCGGCTATTGATTGCGACAGAAATCGCTGCGGGCAAATCATCATGAATTTGTTGAGCAATGCTATTAAGTATTCCCCTGACCGCGGACACATACATATTAGTGCCACGACAAACACGGCACAGGACAGTTTGGTTTTTACGATAGATGACCAGGGACCGGGCGTAGCGGACGAAGAAAAACAAAGTATTTTTGAAAAATTCGTTCAAAGCCCGAAGAACCCCAGTGGCAGCGGCGGCACTGGGTTAGGTCTGGCGATTACGCGGGAACTTGTACGTGCACATCACGGTAAAATCTGGTGTGAAGATGCGCAAGGCGGCGGCGCCAGTCTGGTTGTGGAACTCCCTCTAAAGCAAATCGCGTAACTAGCCTTATGGATACTCTAGGCGATAGCCGAGCGACTTCGCATGATCCTTCAAAGTTGAAAAAGCCTGCTCGACTGTCGAGGCATTACCGCTGACTACAAATTCGACATATCCCTCAGGTTTGCCGAGATGAGGAAGGCTGGCGACTTTTAATCCCTGTTCTATAAGCGACGCCATTAAGTCGATAAAATCACTTTCATGTCCAGCGATGACTCGCAGCACTTTTTTCGCACTTGGCACATCTTCGCGACCAACATATTGCGCTAATATCCATTCACGCATGGGATTTGCCATTTCTGGAAAGCCTGGAAGAAAGTGAACATGGCCTACTGAAAATCCCGGCACGCGATTTACCGGATTCGGAATCAAGCTAGCGCCCTCTGGCAATTCAGCCATGAGTATGCGCTTGGGTCTGGCCTTTTCACCAAACTGCGCCTCAATTTCCACCAACGCTTGCGCATGTGTCACCAATGGCAGTTCAAAAGCTTTTGCCGCGCATTGCCGAGTATAATCATCCGGCGTTGCGCCTATCCCGCCACAACAAAAGACCGCAGAAGCATTCTCGCGCGCGGTTCGTAGCGTGGAAATTATCTGCTCAGGCTCATCACCCACCAGATAACACCACTTGAGATGGTGTCCATAGCGATTGAGCAATTCGATAGTCTGCGACAGGTGCTTATCCTGTCGGTAGCCGCTGAGAATTTCATCTCCGATAACAATGAGCCCAAAATCCATATTCGTTCACCTATTCCTGATGCAGCATATCGATGAAAGCCTGCGCTACGGGGTGTTCCAAATGCATGCGATTACGCGCTATCCACAGCGTACGCTTTAACTGCAAATTCTCTACTTTCAGTACAACAAGATCGCCTTTCACCACAAGATCGGTGACAGCAAACCGAGGAAGAAAACTCACATGACGTCCACGCAATAGAATATTCATAATCGCCGCAGTGGAACCAACCTCCATCGCCACTTCGGGACGAAAATTAGTCAGTGTGCGGAAAATATTATCGACATATTCACGCAAGGCAGCGTTTTTTTCACGCAATACAAAACTCAGGCTCTCAAGTTCTTTTTGACTCACTTCCTGTCTTCGGGCGTATGGGTGACTGCGCCCACACACCAGCAAAATTTCATCGTCCCGCCACTTTTGCACCAGTACGTCCGGATGGTCCGGCGCATTCTCCATAACCGCCAAATCTGTCTGACCAGTTGCCAGATGCGGCTCAATCAATCGACCATAGGCGAGGCGACTCTCGACACGATATTCCGGGTAGGCATCTGTAAACCGTACCAGCCAGCCGGAAAGAAAGTGCTCCCCTATCGCCATGGTTACCTCAAGGCGCAAGGTCTTGCGTCCAAGGCGTAGATTGGCCAGAGCGGATTCCAGTGCAAGGCCGTATTCCAGGGTTTGCGCTGCAAACTGATACACCAGCTTACCCGCTTCTGTAAGCTGTAATCGCCCGCTGACCCGCTCCATTAGCTCAACCTCGTAAATCTCCTCTAGCGCCCGTAGGCGCTTGGTAACCGCGGGTTGCCCAATGTTCAGCGTCAGTGCCGCCTCATTCACGCCACCACGTTCCACCACTGCCTGAAGAGTAGCCAGAAATTTGAGATCCGGAAGCTTGCTATATTCCATAAAGGAATATTAGCGGAAACTTTTTCAATTTAAAACCTCCACATTACAAACGATAATACCGGCACAACTTACTGGCATGTTTTAATTTTCTCGACTTTTTCTTAAAACGGCCGATCAAGTTAATAAGATTCGTATATTCCGCAATTGAATAAATCTATCCCTAAAGTGAGGTTTCAATATGAGCACATCCAAGGCAAGCGTTAGCAGCGTGGTCACCCTCGGGGTTATCAGCATAGCGCTGTATTGGGCCCTGTATTCCTATAACGAAGAGATACTCAACATTGCCCAACAGGTACGCAACGGCGATAAAACCCTGTTCCTGGTGCCGATCGCGATTGCCTTCGTCTTCTCGTATGTCCACGGCGCCTTCACCGGCAAGTTCTGGGACATGCTGGGTTTTAAGGCTGCGACCAAAAAGAAGTAATCGAGGAAAGCATCAATGGAAATCATTAATTTTATAGATCTGACCTGGACCAACATTATTGCCCTGTTGCTGGTCGGATTCGTCGGCGGCATGGTCAGCGGTTTCATCGGATCGGGCGGCGCGTTTGTACTAACACCAGCGATGATGAGTTTCGGCGCGCCAGGTATTGTCGCAGTGGCGAGCAATATGGCTCACAAGTTTCCAAAGGCCTTAGTAGCAGCGATCAAACGCAACAAATACGGACAGGTCGATATCAAGCTCGGTATCGTTATGGGCGTCTTCGCCGAGGCCGGTGTATTGGTAGGCAAGAACTTCATGACCGATATTCGCGACGCCTTTGGCAACGTCGGAACAGACTTATATGTCTCGGCGGTATTCGTCGTGGTGCTGGCCGTTGTTGGCGGCTTTGTATTGCGCGATGCCATACGCAGCCGTCGTAGCGCCGATTCCCACGAGGAACACAAAGCCGGCAAACTGGCGCTTTGGGTACAGTCGATACACATCCCTGGCACCATGATGTACTTCCCGTCGATCAAGGCCAAAGTCTCGCTATTGTTCGTCGCGCCACTAGGCTTTGCCACCGGTCTGCTTGCCGCGACCATCGCCGTCGGCGGCTTCATCGGTGTACCCGCAATGATTTATGTGCTCGGTGCACCTGCCATCATGGCCACCGCTACAGAATTGGTTGTCGCTTTCATCATGGGTATGGGCGGTTCGATGCTGTACGCATGGGATGGATTTGTCGACATCCGACTGGCGATGATTATTCTGGCCGGCTCACTATTCGGCGTACAGGTTGGTGCAATCGGTACAACCTATGTAAAAGAACACACCGTCAAGTTTGTTATGGGCATCATCATGGTCATCGTCTTACTGAGCCGTCTGATCAAACTACCGGTTTATCTTGATCAAATGCACTGGATTGCACCGCTTTCAGCAAACACGACGCAATGGCTCGACAGCGCAAGCTTTGTCACGCTGGTACTGGCTCTGGTAATCGGTGCCGTGGTGATACTCGGTGCGCTGTTTAAAGGAATGGCGGAACACAAAAAACAACACGCGGTCTTTGTCGAGACCGGCGCCACGGACTGATTTCAGGTACTCTCACTACCAAATGTCTAGCGGCCTCTTGGCCGCTTTTTTTTGTTTGAAAAATTCGAAAATAAAACGGATGGGTGTGTCAGTTCGCCGCTGGCAACCACAATAACTTGGCACCCAAATGCTTATGAACCACACTCGCTATCAGGCCGTGCATCAAATAAGGCAGTTTTTCTTTTGGCAACTTCTCGCACTGCACACTGCCCTGCTGTTGAATACGTTCTACATCGCGCGACAACGACGAACCCTCACCACCTAAGACTGCCAGCGTTTGCAATAAACGGGTATTGGCATCGTCGATCGACTCCCATTCATAATTGCGCGTAATCACATCGGACAAACTGCTTTTGCCCACGCGTTCGGCCTTGCCGTGTAACTGAAAATGGCTTGAGGATTCAGTGAACGTAACAAACTCGTGTTGATAAACAACATCACGCACATCTAGCGCCGGCGTTCTATCGAGCAAATCTCCACTCGCCAGGGCATCGCTGAGGTCTTGCCTGTCCAGGGTTGTGTGAGTTGTATAAAAGACAGGATAGCCGTCTTTTGCGAGTGTCGACAAATTCTGCCACTGGCTGTAATCATCCACATTGCGACGCGTGGTTTTGTCGTGGGTACGAAAGGGCAGCTTGAATCGAAAATATTTCTCTTGCCACGTACCCCATTCACGCGCCCCGCTCGAAGCCAGGTATTGAGACATGCGATATTGCAGAAAAACATGACTGCCCAGATGGTCGCCAAGACTGCGAAAGGGAAACCAGGGAAAGAAGAAGGCGCTATCCCAACCGAGATCAAACACATTGATGAGCGACGGCATATGCACAAACACCCACTCGCCGTTTTGTTCGTATATACGACGGATAATCGCGGTGTTTACGAGTTGCTGGAGTTGAGATTCACTAAAATTGGGTTCACTCATGACAATTCCGTTTTTAAAGGCGGCGAAGCGACCCTGCTGGTTTGTTTACAAGTACCAGTATCGGCGGCATGAGATATTTTTTTACAATCCAAACCGTGCTTGGTCGACGGATACAAGAATCGCATGGATTAACTTGATATTTTGGGGGCTATCAATGACCTAACGGTGTTTTATGTATCGAATGTACTCGGTGTATGTACGCCATAACACGAATCAAACTTTGAATTGTCCTAATAATTGTTCGATTTTACCGGACATATTGCTCAACTTCTCGCCTTCCTCAGAGACTGTCAGCGCGTCGCTAGCGGCACTATCTGCATGTTTGCTCCAGCTACTCACGTTGTCGTCAAGTATGCGCGTGGAGTCGATCTGCATCTCCGCCGCTTTTGCGGTGCTCATGGTCATTTCCGCGATGTGGCTGATAGCGCTAACAATGGCATCCAGGACCTCGTCTGCATGGGCCGCTTTTCCTGCTGTCACCTGGGTATGCTCCAGGTTTACAGACATCACGTTTACCGCTTCCTGGGTACCCGACTGAATATTGCTAACGACTTCTTCGATCTCACGAGTGGATTCCTGGGTGCGTTGCGCCAGTGATCTAACCTCATCGGCAACAACGGCGAAGCCACGACCTTGTTCGCCTGCACGGGCGGCTTCGATCGCGGCATTCAATGCCAGCAAATTGGTTTGTTCTGCGATGGCTTTGATGACCTCTAGCATCGCACCGATGTTTTCACTGCTGACACGCAAGTTCTCAATGACTTGTCCCGAGTGCTCCATATTGGTGGCCAATGTCTTGATTGCCTCGATACTGGCAGATAGCGCTTCACGTCCCTGACATGCCTGTTCGTTGGCGTCACGAGTAAATGAAGCCGTCGATGTCGCGTTTTGATCGATCTCGCCCGCCATGCGGCTCATATCAGAAATCGCCTGTGTCACCGCCGCACTCTGGCTATGTTGTAAGTCAACGCTATTCTTTGCGGAAGAAGCTATATCGGAAAGGTGGCTGGAAGAAGCAGACAAATCTACAACTGTTTCCTTCACCGACTTGACGAGATGCTGGATGTGCTCAATAAACGTATTAAAGTTGGTCGCGAATGCACCAAATTCGTCATTCGATTCGACAGGTAGGCGACGCGTCAAATCGCCACGTCCCTGCGAAATCTCGCCCAACATACGGTTAACATTGCGTAGTGGTCGCGAGATGTTTTTCACCATATAGAAAGCAACACCGGTTGCCAAAGCGAATATCAATAAGGACACCACGAACACACTAAACAGGTGAGAATTGAATACACTGTTCAGGTGACTTGAGTCGGAAGTGATCATAACCACGCCCGCAGTTTGGCTACGCGCATCGGTAAACGGGTAGGTGGCGACGTGATAACCCACACCTTCGATATTCGCATTGCCCTCAAATACAGTGCTATCGCTTATTTCTGGACTGAACTGCTCCATCAATTGTTTGTGCGATGTTTCGTCAGACGACATGACATAGAACCAGTCACCTGTCGCCTGAAAGTGCTCCTCGACGCCTTTCTCGCCAACATAAGGGCGACTAATCCACATACTCACATTAGCCGAGGTCGCACGCTGAAAGGCGCTAACCAGATAGTCGAGTTCTTCGCCGAGTTCGAAGTGACCGATGACCTCACCATCAACGCGCACCGGCATAACCACGCGCAGGGAAAAATATTTCTTTCCCATCTCGATGCCTTTGCCTACCTCACCAGTCTCTCGCGAATGCTGATAGGTCGCATGTTTAATCGGATCACCGTATTTTTTTAGATTGTGCGCCCTCAGCAGCGAGTGGCCATCGCTCTTGATGAAATAGAAATGGGTGACCGCATAAAGCTTTTTGAGTTCTTCAAATTTGGGAACCGCGACCTCAATCAAGGCATCGCGATCTTCGGCGGCAAAAGCCTCGACGATTTCCTTGTCCCGCGTCAATATGCTCAGAAGTTTTTCGAAAGATACCGCATCTTTTTCCACCTGCTCCCAGAAGACTTTGTTATAGGTGGCGGAGCGGTCGGCATCGAGAATCTGGCGAGTCTTCTGACTGCCTAAATAGTTTGAAACCAACACCACCAGCAACATCGCAAATGCGACACCGACCACGAGGGACAATACCTTTCCAACCACACCTGACTTCATATAAAAAACCGGCTAACTGATTAATAAGTAACAGTATCGGCCCACAGCTACATTTTTATACATTTTAATCCGTGTCTTACTCGCCACTTTTGCCTTTTAATTCAAATATGTCGTCGTACGCTTTGATTCAGAAACTCTACGTCAACCGGCGTTATACTTACGCCAATGAAACCGTCTTACTACACACCCAAGAGCTTTCTCGAAACCAGTATCGAGGTCAAGAAAAGCCGCTTTATTGCGCGAGCGGCCAAGGTACGCGACAAGGCCGAAGCCAAGACCTTTATCGATCAGGCCCGACGCGACTTTCCCGATGCCCGTCATCATTGCTGGGCCTATCTCCTGGGCAACCCTCACGCCGCCTGTAGCGCCGCCATGAACGACGACGGCGAGCCAGGGGGTACCGCCGGCAAACCCATACTCAACGTCATCCAGCACAAACACATCGGCGACATCATGGTGGTGGTGATCCGCTATTTCGGTGGTATCAAGCTCGGTGCAGGTGGTTTGGTGCGGGCATATAGCTCGGCGGCCGAGGCCGTAGTGTCAGGCCTGGCGCTGGAGGAACACCGGGCCAGGGTGGAATTGCAGTTGTACGCGGATTTTCAGCAGGAGCAGTTTGTTCGCCACCTTCTTAGCGGCGTGAACGGAGAAGTATTGGCAACACACTATGGCGAGGGTGTGGAGATCCATATCAGTATCGAAGAACCGCATCAGGCCAGCTTTTTACTTGAATGCAATCAACGTGGTATCCGACTTAAAGATGCCGATTAGCCCTTGCAGCTAGGCCCATTATAAAAATCCCGTCTTGACATCTAAAGCCATAGTGTCTACAAATAGAACGAGCGTTCGATTTAAATGAAGTTGGTATATGGCACCTAAAGTCACCGAAGAACACCTGGAAGCCCGCCGCGAGCAGATACTCGGGGCCGCGATTGCCTGTTTCGCCGAGAAAGGCTTTCACAAGACGTCGATGAAGGATATCTGCAATAAATCGCAGCTCAGTCCGGGGGCCGTCTATCATTATTTTGAAAGCAAGGATGACATCGTAGAGGCCGTCTGCCGCATGGGCGAAGAGCAGAACAGCGCGCTATTCGAACAGACGCGCAAACTCGGCGGCAGTATGCGCGAGCAGGTCGAGTTCAACCTCGGCGGCTATCTCCAGATGCTCAAGGACCCACTGGCCGAGACCTATCTCAAGGCCGACATCATGTTTCACGCCGAGGTGCTTACCAACGAACGGCTGCGTGAATCAGGCAAGCGCAATTACGAGACCATACTTGGCCATCTGCAACAGGTGGTGGAAAGCTGGCAGCGTGAAGGACATGCCAATAAAGCCCTCGACCCAAGAGCCACAGCGCAGGTGCTATTTGCCACGGTCAATGGCATCGGCTTTCAGAAACTCATCGATCCAGATATGGATCTGGACAAGTATTTTCAATCGCTCAGTGCAATCATCATGGGCGATCTTACCCGGCTCAAGGACGGCGCCGGGTAACAGGTTTCTCCCGTATTCGTGTTTTACTCAAGAAAAAAGATAAGATTTTCACAGCAACTTAAATAAAACGGTCATTCGATTTACTGAGAATTAAACAACTTAACGCCGCTTTCGGAGGCACAACATGAAAAATCTGCTCACCCACCTCAGTCTCTTTTTCGAGACTATTCCGGATCGTGTGCGCCGTGGGCGCTGGCTATTCTGGACAGCCTTTATTTTGGTGTTGGCAGGTTATGGCTCAGGCGCCGGGCGCTTCCAACTCGACCTCACAGACGAGGGTTTCTTCAGTAAAGATGACCCGGTACGGGTGGCCTTTAATCAGTTTCGCGCCCAATTCGGTGGCAATGACGACATCTACATCGTCTACAAACCCAAAGACGGCGACGTATTTTCTGAGGCCTCATTGACGGCTGTGCGTGGGCTACAGGAAGAGCTGCTCAATTATCGATTACAGCTGGCGCCAGGACAAAGCTCACCGCTGGATCATGTGCTCGATGTCAAAACCATCGTCAATACCAGCTACCTGCAGGCATCAACCGATGCCCTGATTTCACGTCAGTTTATCGGTGAAGATATTCCTTCGAATCAGCAAGCCCTGGAAGAGATCCGTCGCGCCGCGCTTGCCCATCCCGACTATCCGCTGTTGTATGTGTCGAAAGACACCAGCTATGGCGGGATCATGATACGCACCGATCTTGGCAGCAAACCGGTAGTCCAGGCTGGGCAACAGGACGAAAGCCCGTTAACACTGGATGATCTGGATGTCAGTCTCGACGCGCTGGATATTACTGACGCAGTAAGCAGTAAACCGCCTTCAGACTTACCTACCAATCCCGAGTTCGAATTTGTCGATCCCAAACAATACGTCGAACTTTTTCACACCATTGAAAGCTATCTCGATAAACCACAGTATCGTGAGCACCTGCAGTTTCATCCCGTTGGGAATGCTGTTGTGCACACCTATGTCATGGACGTGATGTTCGAACAGATCAATAACGTGATGGGCTTTTCCGTTCTGCTCATTATCCTGATGTTGTGGGTGCTGTTTCGCTCCGCGTCTTCGGTTATATGGCCGGTTGTGATTATTGGCTCCGCATCGCTGCTAACCTTAGCCACACTCGGCTGGTTTGAGTTGCGTATGAACATGATGGTCAACATCACAATATTTCTGGTACTGGTGGTTGGTGTCGCGGACTCAGTGCACCTGCTCTCCGGCTATATCTATTTTCGCAATCACGGTCAGGCGCATGAACAGGCCTTGCGTTCTGCCTACCGCAATGCGGGCACCGCGATTTTGTTAACCAGCGTCACCACCGCGATGGGTATGCTGGCGCTGTTTATGGTGCCCATCGACGCGATACAGATTTTTGGTTTTTCTGCCGCGGTCGGGGTGATGTTTGCCTTTGTCGTATCGGTAATCATGCTGCCATTGATGCTGGATATCTGGCGTCCGTATAAAAAACTCGATGCCAGCGAAGGCGACATCGACACCGCACGTCACCACATCATTCAACGTGTATTGCGCCGGGTCGAACACTATAGCCATGCGCGGCCGGGACTCAATATCGCTTTGTTCACCGTGTTGCTTGTCGTATTCGCCTTTGGACTGAGCAAGATAGAAGTCGACTCAAATCCCATGAGTCTGTTTGACCCGGAAGTATCCATCGTTAAGGATTTCCGTCTGGTCGATGACAATATGGGCGGTACCCAAAACGTCGAAGTCATGATCGATATGGGCAGAGAAAACGGTTTGAAAGACCCAGTTGTCCTGAACGCCATGCAAGGCTATCAGGAATTCCTGGTACAGGCTTTCCCCGATGAGGTGATACGCACTAACTCCTTAGTCAATATCGTGCGCGATTCCAATAAATCGCTGAATGGAGGGCGTTCGGATTTTTATGTGATACCACAAGATCCGCGTGTGCTCGATCAAACATTGTTTCTGTTTAATAACGCCAATCCCTCGGACAGACGTCTGGTGGTCTCCGACGATTATCGTCTGGCGCACATCAGCGCGAGTTTTGCCAATGTTGGGTCGAAACGCTATATCGAAGTCCTGAACGCAATTGAGCCCGAACTGGAAACCTTGTTCGAACCCTTGCGTGCGCAATATCCTTCCATGAAGATCACCTTGACCGGCGGCATGACGATATACGCCAAACTGCTCGATATGTTGAGCTGGTCCCAGGTGAAAGGTTTTGGCCTCGCCCTGTTGATGATTACGGTGTTGCTGTTTGTTGTGTTTTCGTCTTACAAGCTGGGCTTGATCGCTATTTATCCTAACATTTTCCCGCTGGTGGTGATGTTTGGTTTGATGGGGTATCTCGGTATCGCGCTAGACGTCGACACGCTTATCGTCGCACCTTTGATGATTGGTATCGTGGTAGACGACACCATACACTTTATGAATCATTATCGCGCTGAAGTACAAAAACACGGTGATGTGTATAAAGGTATACAGATCGCTTTCCGCGAAGTTGGGCAGGCGATCGCCTTTACCTCCATCATACTGGCGGTGTCTTTTCTGGCCATGGCCTGGCTCGATCATCAGGGCCTGAAGAATTTCGGCATACTGAGCTCGATCACTATCATTACAGCCTTGCTGGCGGAACTGTTTCTGTTGCCCGCCCTGTTAGTGAAAATGAATGCCGACATGGGAAAACAAACGCGCACCGGGGCATCACCGGCAGGCGCTACCGTATAGGAGAGAATAAAGTGAAGAAATTTATATCTATCGTTTTTTTGAGTTTTCTGATCAGTCCGATCACGTATGCCCAGAGCGCGCGCGACATCGTACAACAGGCCAACGATAGGGACGACGGAAAATCGCAGTTCTCACGACAGACGATTGCTACCTGTAAATACGCGATCAAAGATCGCCGTATTAGCTGTGTCGAATCACCGCGCAGAAAAACGCTTGAGGCCGTCAGCAAAGACTATGGCAAACGCGGTAAAGACAAAAAGTCGGTAATGATTATCCTCGAACCACCATCAGAGCGGGGCATCGGATTCTTGCAGTTCGACTATGACGAAGCTGGCAAGGACTCCGATCAGTGGATGTATTTGTCTGCATTGGGCAAGGTTAAGCGTGTGGTGTCTGGCGACGAGGACGCGCCCAAAACCGGCACCTTATTCGGGTCTGAGTTCAGCTACGAAGATACCGAGCAGCGACACATCGATGACTTCACCTACACCATCGTGAAAGAAGAAAGCTACCAGGGACGCGACTGTTGGGTCATCGAGTCCAGACCCACCGCGAGTTACGCGCGCAAAAGCAATTACTCGCGCTCGGAACAGTGGATAGACAAGGAACGCTTGCTCATGCTCAAGGCCAATATGTATGACAGACGCGGGCAACTGATCAAACAAATGGTGCAGACCGATTTTGTGCAACAAGACGGTATCTGGATAGCGCGCAAGATGAATATGAATAACGTGCAGAGCCAGCGCATCAGCACCATGAAACTGGAAAACATCGCATTGAATATTCCGGTCGAAGACCAGCTGATGTCGCAGCGAACCTTGACCGATGGCGTGTTTCGCGAACAACGTCTGTCGACACTGAGAAGCACTAAATGAGTTACACAAATATATCCGGTGTCGTGGTTTTGGCTTTTTTCCTCGGAAGCAAACTCGTATTAGCGCAGGATGAACCGGTGGACGCGATGCTGGATTTCGAGGTGCCGACGGGAGAACCTGTTGCCGACACGCCAACGGAAAGCACGCCAACGCCAGTCGCCAAGGCGATGGACAATCTGCGTTTTGATTTTGCTTTTCGCTTGGGCAGTAACAAGGATCTAGACATTAACAGCCATCGCTTCGACAGCCGCCTGATCTGGCAAGGCCTGCTCGGCAAGCGTTTGTTTACCGAACTCGACGGCAAGCTCGTGTTACGTGGCCCGGGAGACCAGCAACTCGAAGCCGACCAGGACGTCAACGCGCAGCTAAAACTGAACAAGCTTTCGGTGCAAACCAATCTTGGTCCGCTCAGCGCCAAGCTGGGGTTTGAAACGATCACCTGGGGAGAGATGGACACTGTCGGCATCGTCGATGTACTCAGCCCCTGGGACTATACCGAGAACGCATTTACCGCGCCGGAAGATGCGCGTATCGGACAAGCCCTGCTTAGCACCGATTTGTATCTCAAGGATACGCGCCTGAATGTCGTGTTTAATCCGTTTCCGCAGACCAGTCTTTTTCCTGCGGGAACGGCTGCGAGTTTATCCACTGTCGACAATGAGTATGAATTGGCCGCACGCGTAAAATACAATTACGGCCCTGGCGATGTCGCGCTGTATGCCGCACGTGTGGTCAGCGACAATCCGGTTCTGGAAAACTTTACCACCCTCACCTACCCGGCTTATCACATGCTAGCCGGGAGTATTAACATCGCCAGGGGTAGTTTTCTGTGGAAGAGCGAAGGTGCCTATAAAAAGGATTTGCCTCTTTCACCGGGCACTGCGTTAAAAGCCGATGTCCTCCAGGGCGCGTTAGGATTCGATTACAACCCGGGAAATTCTCACGCGCTCACGCTTGAAGCAAGTGCGCAATATGTATTGTCGGATACCGCACAACTACCCGGCGTACAAACCCTGAGCACTAGCGTCAACCTGCGTTGGTCAAAAAATTTTCTACACGACACTTTGATGCTGGTTGGCTTCGGTAGTTACCAATTGGACTACGGTGATATTGTCGCGGCGATGGCGGTTCAATACGCGATTAACGACTATTGGAAATTACAGATGAACGCAACTCTGTTTGAGATTCCAGACACCAATTCCCCACAAAAACTCGCCGATGATTTTGACTCCATCAATATTGGCGTTTCATTGTCGATTTAATCGGATTTATTTCAGATGAGAGAAACCGGTTTACGCGCGGGGAACAAAATGGGCGCTGACCTGATAGAGTTCGCCCTTAACGATAGGTTTGGTGAGAAAGCCGTCGCTACCCGCTTCTTCACACTGCGTGCGATCCTCTAAGGTGGCGTTTGCCGTCAACATAACAATAGGATGTTCGTAGCCGCGCCCACGCAATTGTTTTACCGCATCGACACCACTGAGCACTGGCATTTGCATGTCCATCAGGATCAAATCGAAATTCGATTTTGACGCTATCTCCACAGCCTCCGCGCCATTCGCTGCTATCGTGACACTCAAACCCATTTTTTCCAGGTAACGTTGTATCAGGGCCTGATTCAAATCGATATCATCCACGAGCAAGACCTTACCTTTTAATTGTGGCAATTGTGCTGCATCCGTTTTGTTTTTATTCGCCTCGCCTTTTGAATTTTTGGACTGAAGCATGTCTATTTCCGGTATCTCACCCAGCCCGAGTGACAAGGTAAAAGTCGATCCCTTTCCCGGCGTGCTTTCCACAGTCAAATCACCGTTCAACAAATGGGCAATTCGTCGTGATAAAGACAAGCCGAGTCCGGTACCACCATATTTTCTCGTGGTGCTGGAGTCCGCCTGTTTAAAGGGTTGAAATATTCGTCCCTGTTGTTCCTGGGTGAGCCCAATGCCCGTATCGCTTACCGCAATATCAAACTGCTTTTTATCCCTGTCATATTTTGCCAACACCTTTATCCCACCTTCGTCGGTGAACTTGATGGCATTGTTAATGACGTTGATAAGGATTTGCTTCAATCGAAGCGCATCACTGCGGATAATCGCAGGAATGGGAAATATTGCCTCGAAACCCAGGTCTAATCTTTTGCGTTGCGCCTGGCCGCCAACAATCGCATTAACTTCTTCGAGCATTTGCATCACATCAACGTTTTCTTCCGAGATATCCAGTTCGCCCGCTTCTATCTTGGAGAAATCCAGAATATCGTTGAGTAGATTTAGCAGATGTTTTCCACTATTGCGTATCACTTCCAGCGAAGACGCCATTTGCTCCACGCTATGCTCGTCGTCCAAGGCCATTTCGGCAAAGCCGATAATCGCCGTCAGCGGTGTTCGAATTTCGTGGCTGGTATTGGCAAGAAACGCACTTTTAGCGATGTTAGCCAGTTCGGCACTTTCTTTTGCCTCACGTAGCTCTTCTGCATCCAGATGTCGCTCCATCATGATGCTGACCCAATTCGCAATCAATCTGACGAGTTCTTTGTCTTCTTCCGTAAACGGTTTTTCCAGTGGCTTTCGGTTAGAGAAATTCACCGTACCAAACTTTTTACCGTGTACATTGATGCTGCAACCGATATATACCTTCATACCAAGAAATTCCACCGCCGGGTGGTCGCGAAATTCCGAGTTGTCGACATCGTGAAAACAAATGGTATCAGGAGAGGCGAAGGTAACATTGCAAAACGTCTTGTCCAGCGGGAGCACGACACCACGGCGTGCGGGGAGATCACTCATGACGATGGTATTGAGAAATTCCGAGCGATTGTTTTGTGGATCCTGGCGCCCCAGTTTGCCGACCTCGGTGCCGAACAGCTTACACCCCAGACGCAACACCTCATCAATCTGTTGATCAAACGTCAGGTCAGGGCGGGCAATAATTTCATGCACCGCACGTATTCGTCGCCCCTGTTCCGCCAAAGCCTCATAGCTTTGAGTGGCCCCTTTATTGTTGGTACCCATGATTCAACGCATTACCAGAATTATTAGACTCGTTAGAAAAGCACGCGTATAAGGCGCACAATTTTCCCCACTATATGCTTCTGTAGCGGAAAGTCCTTCGAAACGCTTAATGATTTTTGTGTGGATTTGTGGAAAATTCCATGAATTAGGCGATTCTTTTGCTGGACAGGAGGTATGTGAATGCTTCGGGATCACGACCGGTTAGTCTGGTGCCGCCGAATTCAGCATAGGGATACATCAAAAACGGTACTTGCTCATCCCGCTGATTCGGTAAATGAAAATCTCGTGCATAGTTGAATCCTACCCAGTTCATTTCCCAGTTGCCGAATAGGCGTTCACGTAATTGTTTAACGGCGGCATGGTTCACCGGTAGTCCTTCTTCTAATACCACTTTTCTCACGTCGGCCGGGTCGACGGGTACCCAGCCAAAGCGCGGCGAGAGATACTCGGCGCGACAGTGTTGCGCGGTGGAGATGTCGCCCTTACGACCCAAGGATTTGAATTGCACGGATTCATCTACCCGCACGCCATACACTTCTCGTGCGGGAACACCCGCGGCGCGTGCAAGGCCGACAAATAGTGAATTGATGTCTGCGCACTTGCCTTTGAGGTTTCCCGTTTCGAGCATCCATTTAATATTGCCCAGGCCACAGCCTTCCACTTTTGGGTCACGAAAGGTATTGTCAACCACCCACTCATAAATCGCCCGCGCCTTCTCGTCTACATCAAGGCGATTACCGACGATATCTCTAGACGTTTCCAACACGATGCCATCTGTTGGCATACTTTTGGTCGGACGCAAATACAGGTGTTGTTCGTCGATGATTTGCAACATCTCACGTTCTTTGGATATCCGCTTGACAGCGACATCGACGACGCAGGTAACTGTCACCTTGCGCGCCGTCTGTGTTTCGCAGTTGACGACGATTATTGGCGCGTGATAAAGCGGATCTTGATAGAGAACGGCATCGACGTTGCCTTCCCAATTTATGGACTGCACTTTCTGATAATTTCCGGCACTATGAGGAACCGGCACCCACAAACGTCCGGGGCCTTTGTGCTCGGAGAGATTGATGTCGTAAGTTAGTTCATAGCGTCGCCAATCCGGCTGCATCGAGACGCCGGCAAATGCGGCCCATGGTTTTATAGTGAGAAACGCCGATGATGCGGCAAGTTGTAAAAGGGTTCTTCTATTCATGACATATCCCTGTCTTTCCGAGGCAAGAAAATCTTACGCGCAAAATATCGCGAGCGCCATCGGATATTCTTTTCGTATCAATACAGGATTTCAAGACTATAAAAAGTACTTAATTTGCGCATTATGCATAACACTTGCTCCAATAGTGGCATCCGCAGAGCTCAGCAAACTAGACCGTGATGTGCGTGAAGTCATCGATCGGCACGCGCTTACTGGTAAACCCTTACTCGCAAAGAAAACAGCAACAATCAACGATCCGCTTGCACAGCTCGGTAAGCGCCTATTTTTTTCCATGTCCTTAAGTGGCCAGGAAGACACTGCATGCGTCTCCTGCCACCACCCACTGTTAGGTGGCGGTGACAATCTTTCACTCTCTATCGGGGTAAACGCCATTGATCCCGCAGTCATAGGTCCCGGCAGACGCCATTCGCCTAAGGGTTTTGATTTTGATGGAGGGCCTACCGTACCACGTAACGCGCAGACAACGTTTAATACGGTTTTTTACAACCGCTGCATGTTTTGGGATTGTCGTATCGAAAGCCTGGGTGCCACTCCGGGTATGAACGGCCAGGACAATAGCATTATGCGTACGCCGGATACCATGTGGGGCATGCCCGCTTCACCCGCAGATAGTTTATTACAGGCGCAGGCGGGGTTTCCTGTTACGGCGGAAGACGAGATGCGCGCGCGATTCATGCGCGACGCCCACGGTAACGAGGTGCGTGAGGCGTTGGCAAAACGACTGCGTGACAAACAGGAACACTGGTTACAGGATTTTCAAATTGCCTTTAAGTCCAATAGAAATGCGTCTGAACTTATCGTATTCGAAAACATTTCCGCTGCGATTGCGGCGTACGAGGAAAGCCAGGTTTTTGTTGATACACCGTGGAAAAAATATGTCGCCGGCAATCTCCAGGCGATAGAACAAAATGCCAAACGGGGTGCCTTGTTGTTTTATCGTGATAAGGCCCAAGGCGGCGTCGGCTGCGCCCGCTGTCATCGGGGGGATTTATTCAGCGACGAGAATTTTTATGTGATGGCCGTGCCGCAAATTGGGCGAGGAACGGAAGACGGTGCGCGCGAGGATCACGACTATGGGCGATTTCTACAAACTGGCAATGACGAGGATAGGTTCGCCTTTCGAACGCCAACGCTACTTAATATCGAAGTCACCAGGCCATATGGACATAACGGTGCCTATGAAGACTTACGCGAAATGATACGCCATATGCTAAACCCCATACGCGCCATCGCCCGCTATCCCTTCCGCCTGACACAGTTTGACGCCAATGTGATAAACCGGCATGCACGGGAAAATACGCGCGAGGTACAAAAACATTTTGAGCAGCTAGTGAAGAAAAACCCTGGGCTCGTTGAGATGTTTGATGACAATGAAACACAAGTGGAGCAACTCCACGCATTTCTGTTATCGCTGACCGATCCCTGCGTAAAGAATCCTGTGTGTATGGCGCCCTGGCTAGAGTAGATCAACGGCTGATCTGAAAACGATTACCCGTGGTAAACTCGCCGCTGAATAACGTTTGGCTTTTATCTGGCCACTGAACGCGTATCTCTTCGATCTTGTCGTGACGGCCCAATCCAAACCAGGCCATGGGTGCATCAAAACTCAGATAGCCACCGCTGGCTTTTATCTCGCGCATTTGCGATTGCTTTCCCTGCTCATAGCGAATAAAGACTTTTGCACCAATGCCAGCCCTATTTCCCTGACTATCATCAAGACTGATCGCAATACTGCGGTGCTTATCAATGTTGTTATTTCGAAAGACCTGAACCGGGCCCTCGGCGCTATTGCCAACAATATCCAGATCGCCGTCGTTATCGAAATCCACCAGCACAAAAGAGTACAAACCAAAGTCCGACTGCAATCCCGCGCTAAACTGTCTTTGTTCAAAGCGTTTGCCATCGAGATTTTTCATAAGCACATTCCAGCCATAGCCGCTTTTCCTGACCGCGCCATCCGCGTTGAACACATCTTGCCATCCGTCGTTGTCGAGGTCTGCGATACGCGTACTCCAGGTCCAGCCACCCGGGTGTTGAAACCCTTCGACAGTTTGAAATGCCTGTGTTGCCCGATCAAAGCGATACAACATATTACGATCATCCTGCGGAATAGCGCCGTAGATGTTGCGCCTGTCGTATTCCCTGTCCCGTTGTTTCAAGGCCTCGCACACGCGTATCAATCGTCTGTCACCGTGGTAGGTGTTTTGGCAGTTTGCGATTGTTGGCGTCGTGGTAATGAGATGCCACATCACTTCAGTCAAACATACCTCCTGTTTCGCGCCAGACATGGCCTGACACTCTTTCATGGCGACATTATTTTGCTGGTCCAGTTTTTCCACATAACCACTTGCGCGAACGGCAGAGCAATTTTCCCGATAGTCGTCGTGACGTATTTTTTCGCAGCTATCTTTACCACCGCGATACTGTGTATAGACTTCAGGCTTTACCTTATCTATGAGCGATTTCCCAACATTGCGCGCACTGGACATCGTTCCCATCATCACCAGATCCAATTCCAGATCGTTGTTGATATCTCCAGTGTCCGCACCCATCGAGTAAAACGGTGTAAATGGAATCAGACGATTGCCTTTGACCTCGCTATAACCACGCCCATCGCCGAGCAACACTTTATCGGGGATAAAAAAGTCATTACCAAAGTAGATATCAGTGATGCCGTCGTTATTGATATCGGAAATCAATGTCGCCATGGTCTCGCCAGAAGTAGATTCCATCAACACATCACGAAACTGCAAATTGCCATTGAAGACGATGGAGTTATTACGCCCCGCTTTCATGTGATGAAAACCACTAACCACCCCTAGCGCCACGTTGCCATTAAGTACGTCGACGAAACCGTCGCCATCAATATCGGCAAAGGCTGGGCTCAGGGTCAACAGCGCTTTTTGATTGGGCACGGCGAGTATGTGCTCAAAATCAAATTCGCCATGACGATTTAAAACAAGAAAGTTGCCGTCGGCAAATGTGGTGTAGAAGATATCTGGCCAGTTGTCACGATTGAGGTCGACCAGGGCGATAGCGAATATTTCATGGCGATCTGCAATAGACGCGGGAAGTAATACACGCGCAAATTTTCCACCGGTATTGTGATATAGAAAAAAGCCCTGGTTACCGGCCAACAAAATATCCTGCCAACCGTCTCGATCATAATCACCACTAGTGGTGCCACGTCCAAACCAGAAGGGATCGGTATAGTCTCGAATGCCGTACATAAAACCCCGGTCCAGACCGATGTCCTGCCCTTCGAGATAGTCGAATGGCGCGGCAGACGGCGGTGTGCGCGAAGGCAGAAACGCAGACTGGGATAAGCTGGCCGAGCCGTTCCTGGCGATTTCGACGAATGGCGCAAGTGGTGCCGCCATGACAGATGACAAACTAGAAAACAGGAGGAATACAAAAGCGGCGAGATACTTCATACAGCTACAGCATACTACTCTTGGTCAGACAGCTCGGAAGTGAGTGGCTATGTTGCCAAACTAAGCTTACCGATCAATTAATTATCATCAAGACCCGCTCTCACTTCGACAAAGGCTTTGACCGCTGTGTCTAGCTGTTCCCGTGTATGCGCCGCCGAAATCTGCACACGAATCCGCGCCTTGCCCTGAGGCACAACCGGATAAAAGAATCCGACCACGTATATGCCTTTTTCCAACAACGCCGCGGCCATTGCCTGAGCAAGTTTGGCGTCATAAAGCATGATAGGCACGATAGGATGTTCGCCCGGCTTGATATCAAATCCGGCACGGGTGATTTGCTCACGGAAATACTGCGTGTTGTCACGCAAGCGCTGTTGCAGCTTCGTCGATGTCGACAATATTTCAAATGCTTTGATTCCTGCTGCTGCCAGCGCCGGTGTAAGCGTATTGGAAAACAAGTAGGGTCGCGAACGTTGACGTAGCAAATCGATAATCTCTTTGCGACTCGCCGTAAACCCACCCGAGCCGCCACCCAGGGCCTTGCCCAAAGTCGATGTGTAGATATCAACACGATCCAGCACATTGTGATATTCAGCAGAACCACGCCCGGTTTTACCTATCACTCCGGTGGCATGGGAGTCATCTACCATCAGCATCGCCTTATATTTTTCGGCCAGTGCGACGATGTCGTTTAAACGGGCAATATCACCATCCATGCTGAACACGCCATCTGTCGCGATCAACCGCGTACGATAGGATTGCGCCGCTTTCAATTTTGATTCCAGATCGTTCATATCGCTATGGGTATAGCGAAAACGCGCCGCCTTACATAGACGTATGCCGTCGATGATAGAGGCATGGTTTAATTCGTCGCTGATTATTGCGTCCTGTTCGTCGAGTAGGGTTTCGAACAGTCCGGTATTGGCATCGAAGCAAGAGGTATAGAGTATGGCATCTTCAGTCCCGAGAAAACCGGCTATCGACTGCTCCAGCTGCTTGTGTAAATCCTGCGTACCACAGATAAAGCGCACCGAGGCCATGCCGAAGCCATGACTGTGTAAGGCATCGCTGGCGACTTGGATGATATCGGGATGATTGGCGAGACCGAGATAATTATTGGCGCAAAAATTCAAGACCTCACCCGAGACCTGTGTGGCGATATTGACGCCCTGGGGCGTAGTAATCACGCGCTCGCGCTTATAAAGACCGGCGGCCTCAATTTCCGTCAAGGTTGTTTGAAAACGCGAATCACGGAATGTCATATGCTCGTCCAATCCAGTATGACCTTGCCACACTCGCCGCTACGCATTACCTGAAATCCATCATCGAATTCATGCATGCCAAAGCGATGGGTGATCACGGGAGTGATATCGAGACCACTGCGTATCAACTGGGTCATCTTGTACCAGGTTTCAAACATCTCACGACCATATACGCCCTTCAATACCAAACCTTTGAAGATCACCTGGTCCCAGTTAATTTCCGTTTCCGGCGGCAAAAAACCTAATAGCGCGATATGACCGCCGTTATACATATTGGCGATCATGTCGTTAAACGCCAGCGGATTGCCGGACATCTCCATGCCGACATCAAAACCATTAGACATGCCGAGGTTGGTCATTTCGGTTTTGATAGAAGACTTGCTGACATTAACTGTATTGATATGGGCAAGGCGGTGGGCAAGCATCAGACGAAAATCATTCACGTCTGACAGCAAAACGTGACGAGCGCCTACGAAACGCGCGACTGCCGCCGCCATAATACCTATCGGCCCCGCGCCGGTGATCAATACGTCCTCACCGATAACATCAAACGATAAAGCGGTATGTACGGCGTTTCCAAAGGGATCGAGTATAGCAGCGATATCGTCGGATATATCATCGTGTACCGGCCATAGATTGCGTGCGGGCATCACCAGGTACTCTGCAAAGGCGCCATCTCTGCCGCCGCCTATGCCCACGGTGTGGTCACACAGATGGCGTTTGCCCGCACGGCAATTCCGGCAAATTCCACAGGTAATATGACCCTCGCCTGTGACGCGATCGCCAATCGCATAACCGTGTACGCCTTCGCCGAGTTCGACGATATCACCGACAAATTCATGCCCGATTACACGTGGTGTTTTTATATTCCTTTGCGCCCAGCTATCCCAGTTATAGATATGCAAATCCGTCCCACAGATTCCGGTTTTACGAATGCGTATCAATACTTCATTGGTACCAGGTTTAGGTTCTGGGACATCTTCCAACCACAAGCCCTGCTCCGCCCGCGATTTGACTAAGGCCTTCATACGACACTTCCATATGGCTGCAATACACTTTGCTTACTGTACGACAATACATAAACTCTGTTAAGTCACTTCTTTTACGATAATTTCTGGATAAACATTCATTGAAGCAGATTCAAGCGTTCCTGCATCGGTGTTTCATCGTTCCACGTCTCAGAGTCTATCAGCCATTCTCCATCATCCTGTCGCAGAAAGATGACTAGCCAGACGCCACTCTCGGTATAGGCCTCCTCTTTGCTATCCCTCTCCATCATGGTTTCACGATAATTGGATCTGAAATACGCAATATCGCCTGAGATGCGTATCCTAGGCTCGCTATACTGCAATTCATAACGGTATCTCTCATGATGGGCACGTGCCCTTGTATAGATATCGGCCGCGCTGATGACCGCCGACTCGTGCGGTGCAATCTGTATTGCTTCGGCACGATAGAGCTTTGCCAGTTGATCGACATTGCTTTGATTGACCATGTCGCGGTAGTGCGCAATCACCTGGTTGATCTTTGCCTCATCCGCTTTTGACGATGATGGACGATACATGCCTGTGTGCTGACAGGCACTCAACAGCGACACCAATACAATAAACATCAAAAAAGTCAATTTTCCCATTTTTTACTCCCTTATAGTTTTCGAGCTTACATAACTAAATTGCTCCGCCTTTCCCCGTCGACAAAACGCTGATCGTTTAAGCATGTCAACGCTACGTGAAACTGGTATGAGATTGCTAACACGTTTTTCAACGCACTTTGAGTCGCGAGCTTCGTTTGAGCAGTTCATCGCTTATCTCATTTTTTAACCACGTATTGCAAAGGGACGGAGATTTTTCTCCATAAAATTAGGGTGCGCACATTTGTGATACACAAAGACATATTAGCAATACATTTCCAAAACATTACCGTTCAGATAACTAAGCAAAATAGTATATTAATATTCTCTAATATTTATCAGCTATGGTTAAGTTCGCGGTGTTTAAATAAAACCATAGAGAGAGTTTTTCAAACAGCAACACAAAACATCAACGTGATGTGAGGAGGATAAAGATATGGGTGGCATGGGCGGAATGGGTGGTATGGGCGGAATGGGTGGTATGGGCGGTATGGGCGGTATGGGCGGCGGTATGTAATCACAGCGTTAACCACTCCACTGAACTCATCAAGACCTTAAACCAACAACCCCCTGAGACTATCAGGGGGTTGTTGTATCAATATCACAAACTGTACAAACAATTACCCACATTCAAATCATCTCAAATATCCGTACCGGTTTTTTTGGCTATCTTGTGTAGTGACTCTAGCGCGGCATCGAAGTCATAAGATGCGATATTCTGTTCTAACTCGACAATTTCTGGCTCTATTACGTCTCTTTGGAATTGCGCCCTTAGTTCTACAATCTTTTCACTTGCGTCGGTATCACCGGATTCCAGCATTCGTGCAAACTCCTTCAAATCGACATTCTTTTTCCCTTGATCGATAGAAATGACATTGTCATTCGCTTTCTCATCGCTATCCAGATCTGCCTGGTATAACGCTTCCAAAACTCTGCTCAGTTCTTCTTCCAGATATTTCAAACGAACGAGAATTTCCTCGGTATCCACACGTTCAGCAAAGGCCATTTGCAATTTCTCTGCGCGAGATTGCGCCTCTAAAGCGCCAATATTCCCTGACACGCCTTTTAATGTATGCGCGAGACGATGGGCAGTCTCAATATCATCCACGTTGAACGCCGCCATGAACTCATTAACAAAGCTGGAATTTTTTCTATATTTCAGCAAAAGTTTTTTGTACAAATCAAGATTATTGTTACAAATACGTAGCCCATATGCCGTATCAATTCCCTGAATCGTTGGAAGCAAGCTGCCGTCAACAGACTGCAGACGCCTTTGTACCGTACTTGCGTCAATTTCCGTATGACAAATCCACCGCGCCAGAACCTGATACATTTTGTCGATGTCTAGTGGTTTTGAAATATAGTCATTCATACCCGCGGCGAGGCAACGCTCTCTGTCGCCAACCAAGGCATTTGCGGTCATCGCAATAATAGGCAACTTTGAAAAACGTTGCTGTTTGCGAATCTCTGCTGTAGCCGTAAAGCCGTCCATCTCTGGCATATGTACATCCATCAACACCAGGTCGAATTCCAAATTGTCAAGAAACGTCAAGGCCTCTTTGCCATGATTGGCAACCGCTATTGATAATCCCACATCCTCTAACAACTCAACGGCAAGTTCCTGGTTGATCTCGTTATCCTCAACTAGCAAAATACGATGTCCACGCAGACTGGCGAAAATATTTTCGTATGAGACCACATCTTGTTTTTCCTGTTTTACGGAAACGACATGCTCTCCTCCCAGTGCGTCAGTCAGCGCATTGAGTAGAGATGACGGGTTCACAGGTTTTAGCAATGTTCCACGCAGGGGGAGATTATCGATGTGTTTCTTAAGTTCAGAAATCGCGTAGGCGGTTACCATAATAACAACCGGAACATGAAATAGATTCTCATCATGAAAAATGGCCTTTGTGGTTTCAATTCCATCCATTTCCGGCATTTTCCAGTCCATCAATACCAGGCTGTAAAATTCCCCTCTTGCATCGGCTGACGCCAGTTCTTTAATTGCTTCTCTACCGGACTCGCAGGTGTTCACTTTAAATCCGAAGCTTCCAACAGCTTCTTGAAGTGTTAATCGTGCAGTTTCATTGTCATCCACAATGAGCACCCGCATGGTATGTACATCAGCAGGCAGAACAGAACGTGCCGAGTTGACGGCCTCGCCTATGCCGAGCACCGATGTAAAGTAGAAACGGCTTCCGCGTCCGGGTTCGCTGTCGAAATTGATCTCACCGCGCATGAGCTCAACCAGACGACGTGAAATAACCAAACCCAGTCCTGTGCCGCCAAATTTGCGTGAAACAGAGCTATCTGCCTGCGTGAACGCCTGAAACAGCTTCTTGCGACTGTCTTCATCTATGCCAACACCAGTATCTTGCACTTCGAACAGTAACGTTACCTGCTTCTCTTCAGTTCGCTTCACCGAAACTCGTATCTGCAATTCGCCTTTGTGAGTGAACTTCACCGCATTGCCACCGAGATTAACAAGAACTTGAAGTAGGCGATTGGGATCACCCAATAGTTCCAACGGTACATCCGCTGCCACATGATGAATGTATTCGAGCCCCTTTTCTTGTGCCTTCAATCCCACCAGGTTGGTTAAGCGTTCCAGCAAATCGCCCAGCATAAACGGAATACTTTCTATTTCCATATTGCCCGACTCGATTTTGGAAAAATCAAGGACATCGTTAATTATGGAAAGCAAAGAATCAGCGGAAAAATGTACTTTTTCGATATAATTGCGCTGCTTTGCATCAAGATCGGTTCGCAAAGCAAGCGCAGACATACCGATAATAGCATTCATCGGCGTACGAATTTCGTGACTCATCATTGCCAAGAATTCTGATTTAGCACGGCTAGCCTCTTCAGCCTTTTCGCGCTCTCTGATCAGATTCGCTTCGAATTCCCTCCTTTCCGTCAAATCGTGGACCATACCGGTAAACATTTTCCTGCCGCGATACACAATCTCGCTAATACCAAGACTGATTGGAAATTGATCACCTTGCTTATTCCTCCCTATCAAATCTCTGCTTGTCCCGATGATTCTTGCTTCCCCTGTCGTCAGGTAGCGTTCCATATAAGAATTGTGCCTAGTCCTATGAGATTCAGGCATTAAAATACTGACATTTTTCTTGGTGACTTCTTTGGCTGTGTAGCCAAACAAAACTTCTGCGGCATGATTGAAGCTCTCAATGGTACCAGCTTCATCGATTATAATAATTGCATCGGTAGCATTTTGTAGAATATTCCGTAAAAAGGTTTCAGATCGACGCAAATCTTCATTCGCCGCCTCGATCGCGTCAGTAGCTGATTTCAATTTCTCCTCTTCTTGTTTGCGCAGAGTAATATCTCGAATTACCGCTACTAGCGTAGGAGCAACATTTGGTTGGGAAAATATACTGAATCTCGCCTCTATGGGAAATTGTTTACCTGAGCTTGTGCAAGCGACATCTTCCAGCGTCTCACCTAGGGACTTCCCTTCCAATAGCTGAACCACCTTGTCTATGGAGTGATCCGTGTGATTGACGAACACATCGGAAATCCTGATATGTTGAATTTCATTTTTTTCGTATCCAAATCGTGTTAGTGCACTTTGATTACAATCGACAATTTCATAGGAAACCAGGTCTATAAGAAATATACAGTCGCTAGTCGTATCCAGTGCAAGACGAAAACGATCATTTACGTTTCGCATTTTCTCTTGTTCGACAACAAGACTTTCGGTATACGCCTCATTAGCCAAACAAAGACGTATGGACTTAGATAAATTTGACAATATGGGTGAAAATATTCGCGCAAACATATTCGTGTCCCGCTTATCACCCACGCCAAGGAGGATAATATGTCCGTACTCTGGAATTTTCAGCGTTTGTTGAATAGAATATCTGTCCTGACGGATAGGCAAACACGAAAGCACAAATTCGTTATCTTTCCATAGCGTCTTAAAAGGCTGCCCTTGCGCTCCCTTGGCAATCGGATCACCAATACTCACTTCCAACCAATTGGCACTGTCACCAAACTCTTCGTCGTTACGTACGACTAGTCCGGTCGAGAATCCTGTATGAAACATCAACCGCTGCAGCACCTTCGTCAACATAGGGCGATATTTCATCTCCGACCCCATGACCTGACTCAAGTCATACAGAATGGAAAGTAGTTGAACTTGATCATTCATAGCGCTTTCTCACCATTGTAATTCTGCTAGGCGACAAATTTCTTTACGCACTTCAGGAGTTCAGAAGGTACTATGGGTTTTTTGATAAAGTCGCTTGCCCCAACCTCAAGTCCTTTTTTGTAATCGCCATCGCCTCCGAGCGCGCTAAGAAATACCACGGGAATATCTCTAGTCTTCTGGTTACTCTTAAGCGCGAGACAAACTTCATATCCATCCATTTCCGGCATCACGACATCTAACAACACGAGATCCACTGGCTCATTTGATAACGCAATTTTTAAGGCTCTCTCGCCTCGTGTGGCTGCTTTTACTCTGAATTGTGTCCGCAGTGTGTTAACCGATATGTCTATATTGTCAGGGTTATCGTCAACCACAAGTATCACAGGTGAATCTTTACTCATCTAGCATTCGTCCTAGGCATTAACCGTATGGAGCAGTAGAAAACAACTATATTGAAAGTGTAAATAAGCGCGTGCACATTAACCATGCGCAGCTCTTGTTAATTATCGTAAGTGAGAGCGGCTTATTAACAATGAATTGTATAATTTTAATGCACAACAACTAAAAAAAGTAAACAGTCGTAAATTGTAACTAGCCATCTCTGTTAAACCATAAACCACGCCACAAATCGGACGCTAGAGCTTATTAAATATTCGCATTTTTAATTCAAGGCAAAATGACAACCAATTTTACACGTCCATTTGTTCACCCTCTGCTGATGAGTGACATATCGAAAAATATGCCATTCTCAATGCAGGGTATTGCCTTAAGCTCGCTGGTATTTTCGATATTGCTTTATAGGGAGACAAGTGACTTGATGTCTCTCGCATGGGCGACGTTATTGCTTATGCTATACGGTGCCATTGTGTACTATTTCAGTGAAATACTTCCTTTGGATATTAGGGGAAACTCACGAAAGAGCAGGTCCTGGGAATCACGACTGGCGCTAGGCAGTGCTGTTGCGGGTTTTATTTGGGGTGTGGGAGGTTACCTATTCGTTCCCGAAAACAATGCTGTATTATCACTTATCTATGCGCTATTTACCGCTGGCTTCTGCTCAATCACTTGCATAGTGTTTTCCTCCAGCGCCGAAGTATTTCCCTCGTTTTCGATACCTCCCTTACTTCTGAGCAGCGCTTTATTTTTTCGCCTTACTGATAGCCTAAATGCGCTAATTGGTACATGCATTATCTTTTATCTATTGATTTTACTAATTGCGCATCGTCGATTGAATTTTTCGGTAAAACATCGCCTGATATTGGAAGTAAGAAACAATCGCCTAATCAGTCGTATGCGCCTTTCCGAGGATCGACTCAATGAAGAAACTGTCAAGCTCAACAAAGAAATCAGGCAGCATGCTAACGCGATGGTTAGTTTGCTTGAATCTAGAGAATATCTTCAGGATATCGTCAGCTGTACTTCAAGTGCACTGATTGTGACGGACTGTAATGGGTATATTGAGCTAGTCAACAACCGCGCTGAAACCATACTGTCCTATGAGGCCAAGGAACTCGTCAATCGCAATATCAGCACCATATTACCCCAGGAGTTTTCCAGCCCTCACAGAATGATGATACAAAACTTTCTGAAAAAAGGCAGTTTCCAGCGTGGTGTCCAACTTGTCGAGGCTGAATCGCTGGTTGTCGACAAATTCAAAACACTGATTCCTGTTATGGTGAGCCTTAGCCAGACTATCATTCGGGGAAATATCGCATTCATCGTCAACATCAGAGACATGACTCTCGAAAAAAGCGACCGTGAAGCACTATTGGAGAAACAAAAAGAGCTCGAAGAAGCCAAAGAAAGACTTAGTATGGCCAATCGCAGTCTAAACGTCCTCGCCACAACGGACGGACTGACAGGTTTGGCCAATCGCCGCCATTTCGATATGTGTATTCAAAAAGAGTGGAAGAGGAGTCAGC
This sequence comes from Gammaproteobacteria bacterium, assembly GCA_029881255.1. Lineage (NCBI taxonomy): Bacteria > Pseudomonadati > Pseudomonadota > Gammaproteobacteria > Gammaproteobacteria bacterium. Next base: position 422,103 of record JAOUMY010000003.1, read on the forward strand.
GCTATAACACGAATATTGCTGTACTGATCTTGGATGTCGATCATTTCAAGCAATTCAACGATACCTTCGGTCATCAGAAAGGTGACCAGTGCCTAATGATGGTAGCGGAGGCTATCAAAAACGTCGGCGGCACAAATCGTCCAGATGACGTTGTTGCCAGATACGGTGGAGAAGAATTCGTCATCATGCTAAGCAATCCGACGCAGGATCATTCATACACGTTAGCCGAGTCTATACGGCGAAAAATATGGGCCATCGGTGCACACGAGTGCGACTTCGATACTTCCAAAAACTTCAGTTTAACCATAAGTATCGGTTGTGCGTATTGTGCGGACACGAGCTCCTGCACTCCTGCGGAACTGATTCAACTTGCTGACAAATCACTATATCGCGCTAAAGAGAAGGGAAGAAACTGTACTGTATTTGAGGAGTATAGGGGTACAAATGAGTAGAAACGCCAATCTAAGAATGATCGAAGAGGACGTACGCCATCGAGTTCTTGTGGTGGACGATATGCCGGAGAATATTGACCTTCTATGTTCAATTCTTGAGGATGACTATACCGTCGTTGTTGCCACGTCGGCGGTCAAAGCGCTTGAAATATGCACAGGCCCGAACAGTCCAGATATCGTGGTCATGGACGTCATCATGCCCGATCTGGACGGCTTTACCGCATGTAAACGGTTAAAGGAAAATCCTGCCACGAGTGATATTCCTTTAATCTTCATAACCGCGCTCTCTAACAATGAAGATCAGAGTAGAGGTCTGGAGCTTGGCGCATCGGATTACATATATAAGCCCTTCAATCCAGGGCTCGTAAAAACGAGAATTCGCAATCAACTCATGCAAAAACAATATGCCGCCAAGCTTGAACGCGAAGTTGCAAACAGAACCTCAGAACTACTCGTAATGAAACAGGTCACCATGCAGGCCATGGGTACCCTGGCAGAGTATCGCGACCCGGAGACTGGGGCGCATATTCTGCGTACGCAGAATTATGTACGTGTTTTAGCCATTCATCTGTCGAGAGCTCCTAAGTACCATAGCGTTCTTACAGATGATTTTATTAACATGTTGTTTCAGTCAGCGCCTTTGCACGATATCGGAAAAATCGGTATCCGAGACAACATTCTTCTAAAACCCGGCTCTTTGACAGACGATGAGTTTACTGAAATGAAGACGCACACTGTGTTGGGTAGAGACGCCATACTCAAAGCAAGTACGGGTTTGGGGGATAACTCCTTTTTACGCATCGCCGCTGAAATTGCCGCATCACACCATGAAAAATGGGATGGTAGCGGTTATCCACTCGGTCTCAAGGCAGACGAAATCCCCATTAGTGGCCGATTAATGGCGCTGGCTGATGTTTATGATGCGCTGATAAGCAAACGAGTCTACAAACCCGCATTCAGTCATGAGAAGGCGAAATCCATAATTCTTGAAGGCAAGGGAACGCATTTCGATCCAGAAGTTGTTGATGCCTTCGTCGCTAAAGAACATGAATTTATAAAGATTGCCAGCCAATACAAAGACGAATAGAGCTTCCGTAAATCTATGCCACCTCTTGCACAGGCTATGATTATTGATGAAAATCCAGAGTACTTGCAGATTCTGCAACGCTTATTGGAGACGGGTGGATATGCCGTAAGGGCAACAGCCAATAGTGAGAGCGCGCTTCGAGACATACAAAACAGTCGTCCTGATATTATTTTGATGGACTTCTCCATACTAAACTCAGGAAAACTTGATCTCAGTCGCGAGTTAAAAAAGGATAAGACGCTTTCGGAGATTCCGCTTATTTTTATCAGCGAAAAGCATCAGTCTGTCGACATAGTCGAAGCCTTTATGAAAGGCGGTGTAGATTACATCTCCAAGCCTTTTAACGAAATAGAAGTACTCGCCAGGGTACAGACACATCTAGCGAATTTTCGCGCCAAACAGGAAATACAAAAGGCACGACTTGAGGCGGAAAAAGCAAGTCAGGCAAAAAGCATGTTTCTTGCCAATATGTCTCATGAAATTCGCACACCGCTAAATGCAATCACCGGCATGACCTATCTTGTACTGCAGAGCGAGCTGAGTGAAAAGCAGAAGAAATTTGTACGCCGCATTCAACAGTCGTCAGAACTGTTAATGGCGCTAATAAATGACATATTGGATTTCTCCAAGGTCGAGGCCAACCAATTGGCCATCGAGCAGATTCCTTTTGAGCTCAGCGATGTATTCGAGAATCTCAACAATATTCTCTCTATCAAATCGAATGAAACGCAATTGGAATTTGTCTTTGATAAGGATCCCAATATTCCCGATGGATTAGTCGGCGACCCGCTTCGACTTGGTCAGGTCCTGGTAAATCTTAGCGGAAATGCGTTTAAGTTTACCAAAGAGGGCCAAATCATTGTTCGTGCGATATTGATTAACTCTTCAGCTTCCACTGTCAGGCTACGCTTCGAGATAGAGGATAGCGGAGTTGGCATATCCGAAGAGGCTACATCACGATTATTCAAGAGCTTCTCTCAAGCAGACAATTCCGTTTCCCGAGTTTACGGCGGAACTGGCCTGGGACTGGCAATCTGCAAAAGCCTGGTTGAGTTAATGAATGGCAATATCGGATTCGAGAGCAAAGAAGGCAAAGGCAGCAAATTCTTTTTTGAACTCCCTTTTTTGATCGACAAAGACCATGAGCTCACTAGAAACGAAATCCCTAAAGAGTTTGACAAATTTCATACCGTCATCGTCGATGACAACACTGCCAGCGGCGACATACTTACAAAAATGCTGAAGGCCTTTGGGCACAAAGTATCGTGTTACACTTCAACTTCGGAAGCCTTAAGCTCCATAAAGGAAAAAAGCGCTATTCAGCCAGTCGATCTAATTTTGCTTGATTGGTCCGCGACGAACTTTAGCAGCCATATTTTTAAAGCACAGCTGAATGAATTAAAATTGGATACACAGCCCAAAGTGCTGATAATGTCGAATGGATTTGAAGCGGAGCGAGAAAAGTATCTTTTCAAAAAAGAAGATGAAGATTCCATACTAATTAAACCAATCACCCCTTCGACATTGCTTGACAATATTCTCACGCTACTTGGGAAGCCCTTAGTCACCGCAAACAAGGAAAACAGGAGCAAATCGCGTATAAAGAATGCTCGCCGCCAGATTCGCGGAGCAAACATTTTGCTTGCCGAGGACAATGAGGTCAATCAGGAACTGGGGGTCGAACTTCTCAGTCGCTGTGGCGCAAATGTCACGCTGGTATCCAACGGCCTTGAGGCAATAGATGCTCTCACCAGACAGCACTATGATGTCGTGCTAATGGACATTGAAATGCCTAAACTCGATGGAATTTCTGCCGTGAAAGAAATCCGTAAAAACAAACAGTTTCAACATACGCCTATTATAGCCATGACTGCATTCGCGCTTAGCCAGGATCGACGTCGCGCACTGGAGGCCGGGATGAACGACTACATTACCAAGCCACTTGATCCGGCGAAACTCTATCTCACCATCGCAAAATACCACCAGAGCGATTTATCTCAGAGTGGCCAAGACAACAGCACGCATAGTGAACCTATTTATTTCGATGACGACGTTAAACAAACCTTAGAAACAATAGAAGGCATCGACACCAGCGAGGGACTCGCTCGCTGCGAGGGCAATGTCGACCTTTATAAACGCCTGTTAAAGCGATACTACGAAAGAATTAGACGATTTGAGGGTGAGCTAAGCAAGGCCTTGGACAAAGGTGATGTAAACGAGACCATGCACCTCGCACACAGCTTAAAAGGGGCCTCTGCAAACGTTGGCGCGACCCAAGTCTATTTGGAGGCGGTCACATTGGAGTTCTACTGTCGAAACGATAGTTTCCAGAGTCTGTTACGCGAACAGTTGAGAAATGTCGTCGTCGCTATAAATGTATTAGTGAAGAATCAACCATCATTTATTGATAATGACGACAACAGTTCGACTGGGGCAATTACAGACATCAACGCACATCTCGAAGAACTCTCGATATTACTCGAACAATCTGATAGTCGTGCCAGCGCCATGATAGAACAGCTTAACACAAGCAATATTGATGGATTGGCAGGGTATGTTGACGAAATGCAAAAGGCAATTAAAAGCTACGACTTCGAAAAAGCATCCACAATCCTGCAGAAAATGCTATTACGCAAGGCGGGATGAGATTATTTCGCAACCCATACATGGGTAAAGCCAATCATCTTGCCGTTTGATCCCTTCTTTACATGAGAAGAATCACCACCGTACAAGGTTAACGACGTAAATAGTAAAACCACCCCAAAAACAGCAACCATGCTGTAGAAAATGTACTGTCTCCACATGACGCACCCCTAATTGTAACCATGTATGTCTAGGTTAGCGGACGTTTAGCGAAATCCTCCTGTGACAGAGTTCTCAGTTTTAATAACAATTGGGAAAATCGCCCCAAAACTCACATGAATGCGTCTAAGACGCATTCATGTATGGGAGACGAGGTTTAACAATTCGATGGACGCGTCTATCTCAACCTTGCGTATGGAAACGCTTTCGATATTACAGCCGATAGGGATTTGCTTTTCGTCGGCAAAGTCCTTGAGTTCTCGCCAGGCCTGTGCAGAAAAATCGACGGAGTGTTGAAGAATGTCGTGCGCGTGCAGCATTTCGTTTTCCAACCAGCGCGGGATACTAATACCCAGCCATTTCATAAACTGTAGTGTTTTCGCCGAACCGCACGGGGTTAATGTAAACAGAACCGGGACCAGGGGAATATCATGCTCCTGCGCATAGTAATAATAGTCTGAGAGAAAACTCTTCGAGGCGTTTACATCATAGACGCCTTGCGATACGAAAAAACTACAACCCTGTTTCATTTTTTCTATCACGCGCAGGTGTTCATCACCCTTGCTCAAGTGGCGTTCGGGTATCGTAACTCCGCCTAGCAGTAGCGGATTACTCATACTACTTCTTAGTTGGTAGGCGTCTTTCAGTGACAGGCTGACATCCTGAGATTTTGAAGCAGCGCCAACAAATACCGTCAGAAAATCACTTGCTGATGGCACTTGCAAAAAATCCCGCAATTCATCGGCGCTATATTTGCCCACGGCGCGGTAGACGATTTTTGGAATGGCCAGTTGGTTCAGATAGTCGCGACTATACTCATAGGCATCGAGCGTGGCCATAAACGGAAACGGACGTTCATCATCGGTGCGCGTCTTTTCGTCCTGAATATCGTAGAGGATCAAACCGTCGACAAGATGCTCGCGCAATCTTTCCATCTGCTTTTCGGCAATATCCGCCACCTGCGCCGGATCGGTGCCCTGTTTCGGCGGCGTAATGCCATATACGATGATGCCGCTTTCCCGGTTCCTGATTTTGTCGGTCAGCATATTAATGTCATTCTGTTATCCATAGGTTGCCGCATTCTAATACAGATCATTCCCGGGTTTAAGCCGCTATCGGCCCAACCATTGCCGCCCCGAGGCAATTCACCGATAATAGGCCGCTTTTGAATCAGCCATAATCCTTGAAAGACAGCCATGTCCCAACAAAGCACCCAATTCCATCACATATTGCGCCTGGCCCTCGAAGAAGATATTGGCAAGGGCGACCTGACGGCTGGCCTGGTCCCTGAGGACACCAGGGTGACGGCACGGGTGATTTGCCGCGAAGATGCGGTAATTGCTGGCGCGGCCTGGTTTAGCGGTGTGTTTGCCTTGTTAGACCCGACACTGGATATCGACTGGAAAGTAAGCGACGGTGACCGCGTTGAGGCCAATACCACCCTGGTGGAAATCAGCGGACTGGCCCGCCCGATTCTGACCGGCGAGCGCTCAGCACTGAATTTTTTGCAAACACTTTCTGCGACGGCGACGCGAACTCGCAGCTATGTTGATGCCATTGCAGGAACCCACGCCAGGATACTCGACACGCGTAAGACTTTGCCCGGCCTGCGTGAGGCGCAAAAATATGCGGTTACCTGTGGCGGCGGCACCAATCATCGCATTGGGCTGTTTGATGCCATCCTGATTAAAGAAAACCATATACTGGCAGCTGGCTCTATCACCGCGGCCATGCAAAAGGCGCGACAACTGAATACCCAGGTAAAGATCGAAGTTGAGGTCGAAAACCTAATGGAGCTGGAAGAGGCGATCAATGCAGGCGCCAATGCCGTGTTGCTCGACAATATGTCAACAGAGCAACTACGTGCAGCGGTGGCGCTTAACGCCGGTCGTGTCAGCCTGGAGGCCTCAGGCGGTGTAACACTGGAAACTGTACGCGCGATCGCCGAGACTGGTGTTGATTTTATTTCCGTTGGGACACTCACCAAAGACATCAAAGCCATCGACTTGTCGATGCGCTTTGATTACGAATAACCACTGTTGGAGAAAACTATGCGTACTTCCCGGTTTCTACTGGCCACGCTCAAAGAAACACCTTCGGACGCCGAAGTTATCAGTCACAAACTTATGCTGCGCGCCGGCCTGATTCGCAAACTGGCGTCCGGTCTCTATACCTGGCTCCCGCTGGGGTTACGCGTGCTGCGCAAGGTAGAGCGTATAGTCCGTGAAGAAATGGATCGCTCCGGCGCACAGGAAGTCCTGATGCCAGCAGTTCAGCCCGCCGAGTTGTGGGAAGAGTCCGGACGCTGGGAAAAATACGGCCCAGAATTGTTGCGTATACGCGACCGCCACGATCGCGAGTTTTGTTTTGGTCCGACGCATGAAGAAATCATTACCGATTTGATTCGTCGAGAAATTCAAAGCTATCGACAACTGCCTGCCAATTTTTATCAGATTCAAACAAAGTTTCGTGACGAGGTTCGTCCGCGCTTTGGCGTTATGCGCGCACGCGAGTTTCTGATGAAAGATGCCTACTCTTTTCACGTCGATCAGGCGTCACTACAGGAAACGTATGATGTAATGCATGCGACATATTGTCGTATCTTCGAGCGCCTCGGTCTTGATTATCGTCCGGTACTCGCAGACACCGGCTCAATCGGCGGCAGTAGTTCGCACGAATTTCATGTACTCGCCGAATCCGGCGAAGACGATATCGCGTTTAGTAATGAAAGTGATTACGCCGCGAATGTGGAACTCGCCGAAGCGGTGCCACCTGCCCGCTCGCGTGGTGAAGCATCGCAGACCATGCAAACCATCGACACGCCGGATCAGCGCAGTATTGACGAGGTTTGTGCGCTGTTAAAAATCAAGCCCGAACAAACTATTAAAACGCTCATCGTCAAAGGCGCTGAAAAAGGCCAGCTCGTCGCACTGATAGTGCGCGGCGATCATGAAATCAACGAAATCAAAGCGGAAAAACTCGCCAGCGTCGCCAGCCCATTCACACTGGCAAGCGAAGAGGAAGTTATCCAGGCCACGGGCTGTCGCCCGGGTTCGGTAGGACCTGTCGGTTTAAAGATTACCGTTGTCGCCGATCACAGCGCAGTTCAATGCAGTGATTTTGTATGCGGTGCAAATAAAGACGGAAAACATTTAACTGGCGTCAACTGGGGACGTGATGTCGCGGAGCCTCAAGCAGCCGATATCCGTAACGTGCTTGCCGGGGATCCAAGCCCCGATGGGAAAGGAACACTGTCCATACGTCGCGGCATCGAAGTCGGCCACATCTTTCAGTTGGGACAAAAATACAGCGAGGCGATGAAGGCGCAAGTACTCGACGAAAACGGCAAGAGCGTTACCATGACCATGGGTTGTTATGGCATAGGCGTCAGCCGTATCGTTGCTTCTGCAATAGAACAAAACAACGATGAAAAAGGCATCGTCTGGCCAGAGAACATCGCCCCCTTTACCGTCGCGCTTTTGCCCATGAATATGCACAAGTCTCAACGCATACGCGACACGGCAGAAGCCATATACCAGCAGTTACAAGACGCTGGCATAGAAGTCTTGTTCGATGATCGCAAAGAACGTCCTGGGGTTATGTTTGCAGATATGGAACTGATAGGGATTCCGCATCGCCTGACACTGGGTGAGAAATCCCTCGACAATGGCGTCATTGAGTATCTCAATCGAAAAGACATGTCGAAAAAAGAATTGCCACTGGATAATTTAGTGGCTTCGCTTTTAGCTCAATTCGCGCAATAAATTATTTTTTTCAACAGCGCCTGCTCGGCATACGCCACGATAGTCTGCATGTAAACGTCTTCTATCGTGGCCTATGTCATTCACCTTGAATTCTGCGTCTTTCACGTGGAATAAAAAATGCTAGTTTTTCCTGGTATTTTCGAAAAATAGTGGTGATGACTGCATTTACTCAATCCATGCACTGAACCGCGCTCTTTCTCGATTCTCAAATCACGTGTGATGACACCCAAACGAGGGCATAAACAATGAAATACAAAACCCATTTACAGTATTTTCTATTCACTCTCGCCTTATCGGGATGTCTCACATCCATAAACGACACTGGCAACACAAGTACTAGTGCGACGGGATTCAAACTCAGCAGCACCAGCTTTACATCAAACGGCAAAATCCCTCTCAAGTTCGCATGTACAACGCTCGGAGGCGACAATCTGTCTCCTGCACTATCCTGGTCTGCCCAACCGGCGACAACAGACCAATTCGCACTGGTTGTTGATGATGAAGACTCTCCTTGTGGAACCGGAACACAAGCATGTCAACACTGGTCAGTATTTGCCATCCCCGCGAGTGTGCAGTCCTTCGTAGCGGGACAGGATATTGGGCAAATTGCGGGGGCAGTCGAAGGCGACAATCTCACAAACACACAAGGCTATTTCGGGCCGTGCCCACCAAAAGGCCATAATTACAACTTCACTCTTTACGCTCTCAAAGACACCATGCCTGCTGTTGTCGCTGGCACACTGATCACTCGCGCAGAATTCGCTCAGGATTATGCGGACCACATCATCGATTCAGTAACGCTGGTTGGTTACTTTGACCCGTCCAACCCCGTCGTTACTCAGTAGCGCTCTACTTCACTATGGGGTCCATAGTTGTCAATCGAAGAGGTCTAAACGTTTAGACCTCTTCTTGCCTGGCATTACCGAGTAGTTGCCCATTGCTGGAAAGGGTATTAAACTCATTCAAAACTGGTGGCGAAATAACACAAATATCAACGACCTCCAAAATTCAAAAAATTCATATAAACAATTAAATCGCCCATTTAAGTAAACAATAATCTTGGAAAGGTAGTCTTTGCCGGATGCGTAGTCTACTCATAAGTCTGATATGTATTTTCATGTGGGGAAACAGCTTGGCCAATGCGCCAGACCCCGAGCTACGTGATGCCTTGATAAAAGCCGTTCAACAGACCGAGGCCTTCAGCGACCGTTTTGAGGCAGAAGTCTGGTTCACCGATATGTCTTACCGTCTACGCACGAAATTCCCGGACACCCACGACCGGCTGACGTTTTTACGCATGGTCTACAACGAAGCCCGCCGCGTCGATCTGACACCAGAACTCGTCCTATCCGTAATACAGGTTGAAAGCAATTTTGATCAGTGGGCAATATCGAAAGTAGGGGCACGCGGCTTGATGCAAGTCATGCCATTCTGGTTAAAAGAGATCGGCCGTCCTGAAGACAATCTATTTCACATCAAGACCAATCTTCGTATGGGTTGCACCATACTCAAACATTATCTCGATAAAGAAAACGGCAATCTGATCCGCGCTCTGGGACGTTATAACGGTAGTCTGGGCAGTTATCGCTATCCGAACAAGGTAATGGCGGCGTTGAGAGATCGCTGGTATCGCCCGTAGCATTCAACAGCCCACACAACACTTACTCTTCTGTACAAAGATTTAAATATCGGTGCTTACACCAGCTGTATAACGCCAGGAAATACTCATTTCGCAAAGGGAAGAAACGGCAAAGCTGAAACCTATTCCTCGACGTGATTTTCGGTTGCCGTAAAATTCGGCATCTCGCCGGGTGTGCCGGCCATCGGACCAATCTGTGTAAAGAAAGAGACCATTTTCCAGTGCCCCGCGTCATTCTGTAAAAAACAGGCAGAATGTTCGTTCGGTCCGTAGATATCTTCACGCTGCAAGAATCCCGGCGTCCCATCCAGGGTGCTCACCTTTAACCAGAACAAACCCTCGGTACCGTTTAGATCAGGCACGGGATTCCAGTCATGCACTTTCAAAACATTATAGGACAGACTGGTCACAACATCAGAAGCGCTTGACGGTTGACTCATCAATTCTGCTTTTTCTTTGATCAACGCGCCATGCTGTCGTCCATCAAGATTCCCTGGAAATTCTGTAAATATATACGGGGAACAAAACAACACGCCTTTCTCAGAACGTACAAAGCCACCACCTAAATTGACCACCCGGCGCAAAATATCCCAGAAGTCCGACTCGAAGGCATCAATGCGCCATATGTCTGCAAACTCTTGCGCCCCGGCAGGTCGATTGACACCGTTAAATATTCCAATATCGACCAGTTCAACCAGACGTTCTGGTTCGTGGTGACGCGCAGCGGTCAGTAAGCGCTCACGAAACTGCAAAAGACTAGGGTCCCGATCCGCCTCATCCACGGGTAATAACTGTTGGTGTTGGGTTCCAGTTGCATACGCATGGAATCCCAAGAACTGACACAACAGTATGACGGATAAACGATGTTTGAATTTTTGATTAATAAAAGCTTTCATAATTTCAGAAAAAAATCATGGTTTCACACGCTATCAAACCATACATACTATCGACACAATCGAAAAATAGATGAACACATGCAAGGTTTGGGCGCGATCCGATAACCCTCAATCCTGATCAGGTAAAAGCGAATGTCGCCAGAACTGGTCTTCTTTTTCGAACAACCTCCGGGTCTCCTGCGGCCCCCAGGTACCGGCAGCATAGGTATGTATAAAATCTCGCTCCATCGCCCACACGCGCAGTATCGGATCAACCACGCGCCACGCCCATTCCACCTCGTCATAGCGCAGAAACAAGGTACGATCGCCTTCAATAATGTCGAGCAAGAGATCCTCATACGCGTCGTACGCCTCTTCGTGGTCTTGCCGAAAACTGGCGTCCAGACTGGAGGTACGCGTCTTCATTTCCAGGCCGGGCTCTTTGACCTGCATTTCAATGCGCACGCATTCATATGGTTGTATGCCCATTAACAGCCAATCGGGTTTGAGCTTCTCGACTGGCGTGTTACGAAACAGATGTTGTGGTGGTTCCTTAAAACGGATGCTAATGGCAGATTTGGTTTCCGCCATGCGCTTTCCTGTGCGTATATAAAACGGTACGCCACGCCAGCGCCAATTATCAATATACAGCCTCAAGGCACTATAGGTTTCGGTAACACTATCATGACCGACACCGTCTTCTTCGAGATAGCTCTGTACTTTTTTACCTTCGACCACCCCGCTGCTGTACTGCGCACGAAAGGCATGGGCATGTACGGCACTTTGCGGGATAGGACGAACTGACTTCAGCACTTTAACTTTTTCATCTCGTAGAGATTCCGCGTCCATAGATGCGGGTGGTTCCATTGCAACCAGGGTCAATAACTGCAGCAAGTGACTTTGTATCATGTCACGCAAAGCACCCGCGCCGTCGTAATAATCCGCACGTCCACCTATGCCGAGCGTCTCAGAATGAGTGATCTGGACGTGATCGATATAATTGCGATTCCACAAGGGTTCCATCATGACGTTGGCAAAGCGAAATACCAGTACGTTCTGAACCGTACCCTTACCGAGGTAGTGATCAATACGATAGACCTGGTGTTCGTCCAGACAGCGATGCAAACGTGTTTGCAGCATTTGCGCACTTTCCAGATCGTATCCGAATGGTTTTTCAATGATAACGCGACGCCAGCCGTGTTCCTCATTGGTCAAGCCAGTAACGCGCAAATTATCGATAACAACGCCAAACTCCGCAGGGCGTATTGCCATGTAAAACGCCGCGTTTGAAGGCATGTCATCATCATCATTCAGAAACTTGCCAATATTGTGATAGGTGTTGACGTCTTTTAGATCGCCTTTGAGATAGCGTAGTCGTGCCGCGAAACGCGAGAAAACATCATCTTTAACACCACCACGCACCAGCGGTGCCAGTACTTCTCGAACCTGATTAATCCAGCTCTCGTCGCTACCATCACGTCGTGACAACGACAGAATGATTGTTCCATCGGGAATCCGTTTATCCACTTCCAAATGGTATAAGGCTGGCAATAATTTACGCTGCGCAAGATTTCCTGTTGCGCCAAAAATAACATAAGTACAGGGTTCAACCCGTTTAGTAACACCGTTCATACAGGCGTCTCCTTTCCTGTACCGATCCAGTCGGTGTGAAAACTTTGCTCTATCGGCTTATCGATACGTCGATAGCTGTGTGCTCCGAAATAGTCACGTTGTGCTTGCAACAGATTTGCCGGCAAGGTGTCATGACGGTAGCCATCGTAAAATGCAAGCGCCGATGAAAATGCCGGCACGGGTATTCCTTGCTCCACCGCAAAAGCCACCGTTTTACGCCATCCATGCTGCGTTTTTTTTATCGCCTGGCAGAAAAAGTCATCAAGTAACAGGTTTTGAATATCCGGATTTTTCGTGTATGCCTGTTTGATATTACTTAGAAATCGGCTCCGTATAATGCAGCCACCTCTCCACATCAGCGCAATATCACCATAGTGCAAATGCCAGTTATATTCCTTTGCCGCCTGACGCATCAACATAAATCCCTGGGCATAGGAGATGATTTTCGATGCATACAAAGCATCGTGTACGGCGGCAATCATGGTCTCACGCGTTTCACTCGTAGTTGTCTTTTTCGGACCGGTGAGCATACTCGAAGCTTCAATACGCTCCAGTTTGATGCTGGACAGATATCGTGCGAAGACGGCTTCGCCGATCAAGGTCAGCGGCACGCCTAATTCGAGTGCATTGATCGCCGTCCACTTGCCAGTACCCTTTTGTCCGGCACTGTCGACGATTTTGTCTACCAGAGGCGAACCATCACTATCATTGTGCGCAAGAATATCGCGGGTAATTTCGATCAGATAAGAATCCAGCTCACCTTTGTTCCACTCGTCGAAAATAGACGACAATTCATGCGGCTCTATTTCCAAACCGAAACGCATGAGGTGATAGGCCTCGCAGATAAGCTGCATATCGCCGTACTCAATGCCGTTATGCACCATTTTGACATAGTGCCCGGAACCTCCTTCGCCCACCCACTGGCAACAAGGCTCGCCATCCGCTTTCGCCGCGATGGTTTGAAACAACTGTCCTACCTCGGGCCAGGCGCTCGCATCACCTCCAGGCATTAAAGAAGGACCATGACGCGCACCCTCTTCTCCGCCGGAAACACCGACCCCAAGATAACGTATGCCCTGGCGGTGACAGCGTTCGACTCTGCGCTGGGTATCGGTATAGAGGGAATTACCGCCATCAATGATGATGTCGCCTGCCTGGAGGTTTGGCATGAGCTGCGCAATCAAATCATCGACAACGGGGCCGGCCTGCACCATTAACATAATTTTGCGCGGCGGCACCAGATTGGAACAAAGCTCTTTAATTGAATATGCGCCACTGACCGATTTACCCTGCGCAGCGCCATTAAGAAATTCATCCACGCGCGCAGTGGTACGGTTATACACCACTACGTGAAAGCCATGATCGGCCATATTCAGGACAAGGTTTTGCCCCATGACCGCCAATCCAATTAAACCGATATCGCCTTGTTCCATGGTTGCACCTTTTAGCAATACCAAAAGTTGTGTATTGTCGGAAATACATATACGCCAGTTGGCGCGGAAAGTTATCATGACATGTGTTTGTCACCAGTAGACAAACAGGCAAGGATAATTCCGTTTACACAAGAACTTATATGCAATATCAACACGACAAGATTCTTTTTGCAACCAGCGAGCTGTTTCCTCTGATAAAAACCGGAGGTTTGGCCGATGTTAGCGATGGATTGACGCGCGCGTTGTTTAAAAAAGGTGTAGATATCAAGGTTATTTTACCTGGCTATCTCGATGTCAAACGGCAGTTCCGCAGACTACGTACTATTGCCGAGTTCGATATTCCGTTCAAAGGCAAGCTACTCGAAGTACCTGCTACCAAACACCGACCTTCCGTCATTTTAGTAGATATACCCGAGCGCTTTGAGCGCAGTGGCGGCCCGTATGCCACCGACGACGGTATCGACTGGCCCGACAATGCGCAACGTTATTGCGCGTTCAGCAAGATAGTCGTGATGATTGCACTTGGTGAATTGCTACCAGATTGGCGACCCGACATTGTACATTGCAACGATTGGCAAACTGCCTTGGTACCGGCACTTTTGAACCGACACAGTCAGCAACCAAAAACCCTGTTTACCATACACAACCTGGCCTACCAGGGACAATTTTCATACGACGTATTTAAACTGCTGCAATTGCCCGATGAGTTCTGGTCGCCAGATGCGTTGGAATTTTATGGTCAGTTTTCCTTTATCAAGGGAGGCTTGGTTTACGCGGACAAAGTAAACACCGTCAGTCCAAGCTATGCCAAGGAAATCACCTTGCCCGCATTTGGTTATGGTCTTGATGGACTATTACGCCATCGACAAAACGATCTCTGTGGCATTACCAACGGTGTGGACTATGAGAACTGGAATCCTCAACGGGATAAACATATTGAGCAGATATTTAGCTATCGCAGCATCTCGCGTAAAAAAATTAACAAAATAGCCTTACAAAAGATTTTTGGTTTGCCATTAAATGATGAAACCGTTCTTATCGGCACGATAGGTCGCATCGTCGAACAAAAAGGTTATGACTTAATACTCGACGCCCTACCGACACTACTGGAAGAAAATATACAACTGGTCATACTCGGTTCGGGTAATCCGTATCTTGAAGCTCGACTCATACAGGCCATGCAGAAATATCGCGGACGATTGTCTGTCAAAACAGGTTATAGCGAAACACTTGCGCATCAAATCGAAGCAGGCGCAGACATTTTTCTCATGCCTTCACGCTATGAACCTTGTGGTCTCAACCAGATATACAGCCAGCGCTATGGAACCGTGCCGATAGTGCACCACACAGGTGGTCTGATCGACACCGTGACCGACACCAATGAATTTACCTTGCAGGCGGGCACAGCAAGCGGTTTTCATTTTTATCAACCCACCCCTGAATCTTTAATCGCCGCTGTCAGACGCGCCCTCGCACTGTATCGAAGACCACGTAAGTGGCGGCAATTGGTGCGCACAGGAATGCAGGCAAACTACAGTTGGGAACGAACGAGTGAAGACTATCTTCGTTTGTACGACTCTCTGCATCTAAAAGCGGGCAGTAATCTGGCAATTTCTGTATAATGTGTCGGCTCCAAGCTACATGCCCCCTGAAATACTGGGTCTATCAAGTTGACCAATCGCGGTCTTGAGCAATAACTCCTTGAGTTTCAATAAGGTAGAGAAAAAATGTCGATAGTTAGCGACAAAGCGCTTCGTTCACGCGTCAAACTTTTTGGAAATCTGTTAGGTGAAGTTCTGCGTGAACAAGCCGGCAATCATGTGTTCACCGCCGTCGAAACACTCCGCAAAGGCTATATCAGCCTGCGTAATGCAGAAAGCTCGTCCAAGCGCAAACGACTGGCCCGAATTATCGACAATCTCGACCCTGACACGTTGTCACAAGTGATTCGCGCCTTTAGTATTTATTTCAATCTGGTCAATATTGCCGAAGAATCAAATCAACACCAGACGCGACGCGCGCAATTGCGTCGCCATGTCGATCATTACGGTTCATTTCCACAAATTGTGCGTCAACTGCACAAAAGCGGCGTAAACGCAGAACAACTCGGTACGCTTTTGTCGCGCCTGGCCTATATCCCGGTAATCACGGCCCATCCGACAGAAGCCAAACGCCGTAGCGTTATGGAAAATTTACGCGCGATTTATCAAGCAAATGATTTAATCGACGACCCGCGACTAAGCCGCGAAGAAAAAGATGACGCCACGCAAAAACTAAAAAATAAAATTCGCGTCTTGTGGAACACCGACGAAGTGCGCGACCAGAAACCACAAGTCGCCGATGAAATTCGCATGGGTCTGTACTATGCTCGACGCACATTTTTCGATGCTGTTCCCAAAGTCTATCGCGCGCTGGAAAACGCCGTCGCCGATTGTTATGGCGAAAATGAGGACGGCAGTCCTTCGATAAACGTACCGAGCTTTATACATTTTGGCTCATGGATAGGCGGCGACAGAGACGGCAATCCGTTCGTAAAACCGGAGACGACTGTATTTGCAGTACACCTTGCCGCCCAGGTGGTATTAATCGAATATATTCACCGCGTCCGCCAGCTCATGCGAGAACTCACGCATTCCAGCCATTTTTGCGAGCCGCTTGAGGCATTGCTCGCGGCGGAAGAAGCCAATCCGGAATTTATACAGACCGTCTTCAATAACAAACTGGACCGCTATCGTAGCGAACCTTATCGACGTAAACTGGCGATGATACGCTATCGCCTGGAGCGCAATCTCGAAACGATCAAGAACCGTTTAAACGACAAAGACAAAACGGTTTCTCCGTATATCTATGCCAACGAATCAGAGTTTCTAAACGACTTACACGTCATGCAACAATCCCTGCGCAGTCATGGTGACAATGCCAGTGCCGATGGTCGCATCAAAGATCTCATCCGATTGGTGGAGTCCTTTGGATTCTCGCTCTATCGACTTGATCTACGCCAGGAGTCCACCAAACATTCCGAGGCGGTGAGCGAAATCTTTGAAAAGTTTTTTGGTCGCAGCGGCTATTTGTCTTTATCTGAAGACGAGAAACTCGCTGTTCTCGGTCAGCACATCAGTGAATCCACCTTACCAAAAATTGAATCCAGTGAGCTAAGTGAGCAGAGCAAGGAAATTCTCGATACATTTCTTGTGATGTACCGCTTGCGCAAGGAACTAAGCGCCAACTCTTTTGGCAACTACGTTATTTCTATGACCCATGAAGCGAGTCATGTCATGGAAGTCATGCTACTGGCAAGACTTAGCGGGCTTGCGGGTTATAGCAGCGGCGAATGGTTTTGTCATATACACATCGCACCGTTGTTTGAAACCGTAGAAGATCTTGCCCACATCGTACCGGTGATGAGCAAACTGCTGGATGACAGCGTTTACGCCAATTTGATTAAGGCTTCGGGTAACTGGCAGGAATGCATGCTGGGCTATTCCGACTCCTGTAAAGACGGTGGAATACTCGCATCCGCATGGAATCTCTACGAGGCCCAGAAAAAAATTACCGAACTCACCGACAAAAAAGGCGTTGAGGTTAGGTTGTTCCACGGCCGCGGTGGTACGGTTGGACGCGGCGGCGGTCCAACGCACGACTCCATTATTGCTCAGCCACTTGGAACCGTGCGTGGACAAATAAAATTTACAGAACAAGGTGAAGTACTGTCGTTTAAATATGGCAATTTAGAAAATGCTGTATACGAACTGACTATGGGCGTAACAGGACTCATGATGGCCAGCCGTGGCGTTGTCAAAACCTTGCGCGAGGACCGAAAGGACTATCTCGGTATCATGGACGACATCGCAAAAATGGGTGAAAAAACCTATCGCACCCTGACAGAAAGTACTCCGGGATTTCTGGATTACTTTTATGAAGCCACACCGGTTACCGAAATCGGCATGATGAACATCGGCTCGCGTCCGTCTCATCGCAAAAAAGGTGATCGATCCAAAGGTTCTGTGCGTGCCATATCCTGGGTATTTGGTTGGGCGCAGGCGCGACACACTCTACCCGCCTGGTTTGGCATAGGCACCGCACTGGAAAGCTGGCGTGCAAACGATCCTTCACACTTGGCGAAACTACAGAAGATGTATCAGGAATGGCCGTTTTTCCGCAGCCTCCTGAGCAACACCCAAATGGCGCTGTTTAAAGCAGACATGGATATTGCGAAGGAATATAGCAAGCTATGTGAAGACCCGAGCGTAGGTAAAAAAATCTATGTCATTATTCGTGACGAGTATATTAGAACCGTCGAACAGGTACTGCATGTAACTGGCAATACACATTTGATCGAGGAAAATCCTACGCTTTCGCTATCACTATCGCGCCGCAACCCATATCTTGACCCGCTTAACCATATTCAGGTTAAAATGATTGCGCGTTATCGTAAACTTGCGGAAGATTCTGACGATCGCGACATCTGGCTGGCGCCGCTACTGCGCAGTATCAATGCGATTGCATCAGGTATGCGTAATACCGGTTAAAAAACGTGCAGCAATTGGGCAAAAGGATTTACCTTATGAAACGACTTTGGATAGGCCTGGCGATTTTGTCTTCCATTTGTTTTACTGCGCAGGCTCAAGAGGAAACTTCTCAGGACATACGTGGCAAGGGAAAGATTGCAGCCCATGTGTATTGGTCACCCGCCCACATACCTTTTCCTAACGCCTTAGGTGCGAATGTCTATTTCATTGCTAATGAGAAATGGCAGCTTGGATATGATTATCTTTCCAGCGGACGCGCCATTGGACTGTTTTCTTTCAAAGTCGGCGAAATAAGCGAAAACAGCCATACCTTGCTTGCACGACGCTTTTTCGGCAATAGTTTCAACCTGCTATTTGGCGCTGGACAACGCACCCTGACCGCTAAACTGCCTAATAACCTGCTGGACCTGGCCACAACCGAATACTCATTGACTGCCGCTGAGTTACAGACCCGATATGCCCGTATCGGCGTTGGCAATCAATGGCATTTCAAAAAACACTATACCTTTGCGGTTGACTGGCTAATTCTCGACATCCCGTTTAGCGGTGAGGTGATTACCAGCTCATCTCAATTTGCCAGCAGCCCATCAAATACGGACACCATACGAACAACGGAAAATATCCTGAAGTACTTTCCGTCATTTGCGTTAGTACAGATGAATTTCGGCGTTGTCTTTTAGGCCATTTTCAGCGAACGCAAACAACAACTAGATTTTGCGAACAGCAGAAGAGCCGCCGCTTTGTTTTTCTCATTCCGACGGTTGCTAAGCCCGCTACGGCACGACCAGGGAATACCGCATATCCTGAAAGTCGGCAACAGCCGTCACGCCTGATGTCACATAACGAATCCCCGGTATCAAATTGGCCGTCTTGATGCCTTTTGATCTGGCAGTGTTTTGACAGAAAAATATTCTGACGCCTTGCGACAAAAGGTCTTCCACTTGTTGTTGAAATGGGTTTTCTTCCGTGTAGGCTTGTTCCGCATTATTGTTCAACACCAGGGAATAACCCGGACCGAGAACGATTGCAACCACATCGACTTCTTCCCGCATCTCCAGTCCATGCGTTATCGTGTAGTCTTTGATAGCATTATTGATATTGCCGAGAGCATAAGGTTTTGAGCAGTCTGGATTCGCGCAGGTATTGTTAATCTGATAGACAACACGGATGCGCCGACTATTCAGGCAACGCGTTAATACCATCGTGCCCGGTCCGAATTCTTCATTCAGTGGTATACCACTCACCAATCCCACTGGGCAGTTTCGATCATCATCCAGAGGCTGTATCAGATTTCTTGCATTTGGTTCGTCGGTATTATTGCTGTATATCGTGTCGGCGCCGACACCACATGCCGAAATCAAAATCAATTGCAACACCACCATCAACTCTTTAGTCATCGTCTATCCCTCCAGAAGGGCATACTCAGTATTTGCTCGGGTCCATTCCATACAATGGTTCAATTACAGGAAATCCAAATTTTTTAGTGGTATCCGGCAGGGGCAAATCACCCACAAGTTTGATGCGCGGAAATGGCAGGTTTTCACTTGTGATACGACGATCGGGCAAAGTCTTCAGATAGCGTGCGACTACCTCTACCGCGCCAACCACATTCTCGGGTGTAATTTCAGCAGGTGACAGCAAAATAAGCTCATCATTGTTTCCTTTTGCCAGCACTTTGATTCCGGCAATCTTCTCTTCATCGATGGAAATGCGATTCACCATATCGGGGCTGTTCAAGTAAAAATATGAGGCATAACTGTAATACGTAGACGCATCGCTATCAGACACCGGCACATCACCTATGCCATCGCTGTTATTATCAAGCATCAGATTAAACGCACGACCGGCGCTGATCGGACTGCGCTCAAGTGTCAAATAAGGGTTTATGTCAAAAGTAATCCCACTAAAATTGAACAACCATCCGCCAAGCCAGTTTGTTACATCCGGGTCCATACAGCTGTTGGCGGAGTTTTCAATTTGCCCGTTCAATTGCGCGCCACGAATTTCCGCGACCGCCACCATCGGACCAATCGGAATGTAGTGATATAAATCGCCATAGGTGATCGGACCAGGCGCTATGCTATTTGTATAACGAAACCCACGAATCGCACCGATTTGCGCGCCCGTCATCACGCGGAAAGCATCGGCAATAAGATCGTGTCCCGTACCTTCAAGCAGTGCGGGATTTGCCGCATTAGAAAATGCATTTCGCTCAATTGGTATATCCGTATAGCCAATCACTTTGTCCAGTGGCTCCATCAAACGTGCGCCGTTATATGGATTAACGAAACGTCCCGGCTCAAAATCTTCACTCAGAAACGGCTCACTAATATCCTCAATCAAATCGGCAATGAATTCATTTTCTCGAATTCGCTCATCGATTTTGTGCGCTACCCATTTCCATTCACTGATGCGCCGATTGTCCAACTCAACGGTTAATTCACCTACCTGGTTACCATCTTCGCCTTCTTCCACAATCAGTGTCTTTCCACCATTAGGCGTATTCACCACAATTGGGACTGCCGTTTCCTCATGCATATCAGACGAAAAAATAATGTCGATGCCGTCATAGCGTTCGGCATTCCAGATATTCTCGGCTAGCCCGGCTTCCGATAACAGAATCACCAAATCGACATTTCTTTCATTGCGCAGTAAATCAACATAGTAAGGAATCTCCGGCGGAATCACTTTTTCTTCCGGAGTGCCGGCATTTATAGTTGTACCCTTACATGCACTGAACTCAACGCCTTTGGTAATATCAGAACTCACTATCGTCGGTCCGCGGTTCGTCGTACAACCAAATATACCTAGCTTCACACCATTAACCGTAAAGATACGAAATGGCTGCACCAGATTTTCACCAACCACTTTGTTGTTATAAGGTTCACCGCCTGTGTAAAACGCATTCGCTGCAACCGTGTTCCAATTTGCTCGAGGATTCTCGCCACCAAAGAAATACAAAAAGCGATCAACGCCGTAGGCAAATTCCCAGTTCCCCGGCGTGAACACATCGATTCCGAAACGATTTACGACATCAACGAGTGCTTGGCCTCGCGTGAATGTCGCCTCAGGACCACCGGCAATCGTGTCTCCGGTATGCACATGAAAACTGAAAGCTGTACTTCGTCGAATGTTTTGAACCACGGTATAGACTCGCGCCAGTCCACCTTCCAAAAGACCATTACTATCAGCGCGAAAATTGGGATGAGGGTGTAGTGACCCGTGAAAGTCACCGGTATGAATAAAGGTTATACGTCTTTCACCATCAGAAGCGACCTCCGCATCATCATCGGATCTGCCAACTTGACGATCACGAGTATCTGATCCAGAAGTAAACAACGGCGGCGATTCACAAGACGTGAAGAAACTGAGCCCACAAATACATAGACTCGCCATCCCTAAGCGAATACAAAATCCCATCCCTCTCCACACAGCGTCGCGCTTGTGTCCTGATTTTTAGTTAATTGTTATGAAACGATAATCTGAATGATTAAATAGAAACAGTGATGTTATTCTGTAAGACCGTGAAGCGTTTTTGAAAAGTATAGAACAAAAAAAAGAAATTTCGATTTAAAAGATTTTTTTACGCATATAAACCCCGGCAGGGTACCGGGGCTGTTTTGAATATCTGAATTTAGTGTGTTGCTACAGCCGCAAAATCGTTAAGGGTTCTGGTGATATTGTCGGCCTCATGACCACACTCAATCACGCCAAACGAATTCACAGGGGTATCAGGAATCTGATAGAACACGACGACCTCACCGTTGCCATTCTGTCGTATGAGTGTTTGCAACGGTTCATCTTTGCGCATGCCTTTATGACACTCACCGATACGCGTCCCATAAAACGGGTTGGCGAAAACCACTTTGGCCTCGGGCTTGCCCGTGATGGGATTGGTGGCAACTTCTTTACGAAACACCTGGACACCGGCTTTTTGTAGGCCTGCGATATAGCGCTCCAGGGTTTGATCCACCGAATATCGGCTTTCCAGCTCCGCTTCTCTGGCTTCCACCGACGTGGCTAACAATCCTAATAGAATAAAAAATAAGTGTTTTGGCATAAACGACCTCCCATTTCACTGATTCTTGTTGTTGGGAATCTCAGATTCAACCTCTCAAAAAGCAGACAGCTGCACAAACAACTGTTTTCCCGCTTTCGGGTGCAACCAGATTTTTGAATTATTCAGAGACTCCACAGGCAACCTGCACCGGAATATGATCACGTTGGCCGGTCACGCGGTTGTCAGCATCAAGATAGACCATATTGGGCTTGAAATGCAAAACCTCGCTCTCCTCCAGCTCCGCATAGGCGCAAATAATGATGCGATCGCCGGGGGTGGCCTTATGGGCCGCCGCGCCATTGATGGAAATAATGCGTGAACCATGCTCCGCGCGGATGGCATAGGTGATAAACCGCTCGCCATTGCTTACGTTATAGATGTGTATCTGCTCGTATTCCATGATGCCGGCCAGATCGAGCAAATCGCCATCGATCGCACAAGAACCCTCGTAGTCGAGTTCGGCGTGGGTTACACAGGCACGGTGTAACTTGGTCTTGAGCATGTGAAGTCGCATCTGCTTTCCGAGTATCCTGAAAAAGGCGTAAGTATGCCTATTTAGGCCTGTATCTTCAACGACAGGCGCAGGTTGTCGATGAGGCGGGTATTACCCAGTTTTGCCGCCGCCAGCAGGACAAGCTCCTGTTCTTGTCCGCGCGCGCTCACAGTTTGCAAGGTTTCTGCCGATCGCAGCTCAAAATACTCGGGTTTGAGTCCACGATTCGCTATATCGCTCAGCGAGTTAGCCAGAATTTGCTCGATCGGTGTGTCACTTTCTTTGATCGACTCACTCGCACTACGCAAGGTCTGAAAAATTATTTCCGCCACATGGCGCTGTTCCTCGCTCAAATACCCGTTGCGGGAACTCATGGCCAGCCCCGATTTCTCCCGATGCGTGGGCATACCAACAATTTCCACTGGCATAAACAAATCTTCCGCCATGCGGCGAATCAGGAAGAGCTGTTGGAAATCCTTCTCGCCGAACACCGCCACATCGGGCTGGACTATAGTGAAAAGCTTGGCCACGACGGTGGTTACGCCCTGAAAATGTCCTGGTCGGGAAGCGCCACACAAGATATCACCAAGAGAGGGCACATATACCTGGGTGGAAACTTCCTTGCCGGCGGGATACATGGCCTGCGTGTCTGGAAAAAAAATGGCATCCACACCAAATGGTGCGAGTTTGTCGCGGTCCTGTTCAAAGGTCCGCGGATATTTATCGAAATCCTCGCCCGCGGAAAACTGCAGTGGATTAACAAAGATGCTGACTACGACTCTGGCACATCTGCGCCTGGCCTCTTCCACCAGACTCAAATGTCCATCGTGAAGATTTCCCATCGTCGGCACAAAACCAAGAATCTGCCCTCTGGCCTTTTGCTCCAGCGACCACGACTGCATGGATAGTGGGTCTTGCAGAATTTCCATTTAGGCCTGAAAGCTGTGTTCTACCGAAGGAAATTCACCGCTTTTTACCGCGTCCCGATAAGCACAAACAGCCTGTTCAATGCTGTCACAACCTTGCAGGAAATCCTTAACGAACTTGGCGCGCTTGCCACGCGTGATACCGAGCAAATCATAAATCACCAGCACCTGGCCATCGCAGCCCGCACCGGCACCTATGCCTATCGTCGGAATCGACAGGTTACGCGTGATCTCCTGGGCGAGCGTGGCAGGAACGCACTCCAGCACAATAATATCAGCGCCTGCTTGCTCTAGTGCATGGGCATCTTCCACCAATTTTATGGCCTGATGCGAATCTTTGCCCTGCACGCGATAACCGCCGAGCTTGTTCACCGATTGCGGTTGCAGACCAATATGGCCACACACTGGCACGCCTCTCTGCGCCAGCCCCGTCACAATTTCCAGGGTAAAGCTTTGTGCGCCTTCCAACTTGATACAGGTGGCGCCGGCTTTAACCAATTGTCCGGCGTTCAACAAAGCGGATTCAACTGAGGCATCCGCCATGAAAGGCATATCGGCAATGAGAAAGCTGGCGGGTGCCCCACGTCTGACCAATGAGGTGTGATACACCATGTCTTCAATCGTTACAGGCAAGGTGGAAGTATGGCCCTGCAGCACCATGCCCAATGAATCACCTACCAGTATGGCGTCGATACCGGCGCTCTCTTCAATCGCGGCAAAGCTCGCGTCGTAAGCGGTCAAGCAGGTAATCTTTTCACCTGCCTGTTTCTTCTCGCGCAACTTGATTGTCGTCATCATATTAGCGGCTCCATTTGCCTTTCCAAACCTCTGTCCTCGCAAGCCTGTTTAAGCTCGCGGACTGTCCCTAACAAGGGCACCTGAAAATCCGGCGCAATATCATTCCAGGGGTACAACACAAAATCTCGTTCAACGATACCTGGATGCGGCACGCTCAGGCGAGAATTTTTGATGAGCATGGCATCGAAGGCGAGTATATCAATATCCAGGGTACGTGGCTGCCAACGCTCGGCGGTGCGTACCCGACCAAGTTTTTCTTCCACCGACTGGCAGGCATCCAGCATCTCCAGTGGCGTTAGTGTGCTTGCGCATTCCACAACCCCATTCACATAATCCGGTTGATCCATGTCTGCCAGAGGGCGACTGCGATAGATAGGTGAACATTGAATGATGTTGATTTTAGGATTTGCGGCAAGTTCAGCGAGCGCCCGACGTAATGTCTCGATAGAGTCACCAAGATTGCTGCCTATCCCCAGGAAAACAGTACTAGCGGACATCAGGAGCGACGTCTGCGCTTGCGACGGCGACGCCCCTTATCAAGCCCGGACAGCATTTTTTCGCGCGACTCTTCATTGGCGTCATGAAAATTCACCCACCAACTGGCCAGTTCCGCGTCGACATCACCGGCATCCGCGCGTAACAACATAAAATCATAGGCTGCACGGAAGCGTGGATGCTTTAACAAGCGTAGCGAGCGTTTGGGTGCAGGTTTGGCCAATCTGTCCTGTAATTGCCAGATCTCACGCACGGCTGAATGAAAACGACGAGGAATTGCTACACGCAGGCTTTGCCCCGATAGTACCGCGTCAGAAGCGGCAAAAATGGCCTGGCTTTCGCTCATACCTCGTTCCAGATATCGAGCCTTCAGACGGGATATCGGCCCCCATAGAAACACGGCAAAGATGAATGAGGGCGTAACCGGCTTTCCTTCCTGAACACGTAAATCGGTATTCTGCAGTGCCTTGATGACGAAGCGATGCATGATTCCGTCATCGTCTGTCTCCAGGCACTCATCAGTTTGTGGAAACAGTTGTACGTACATGCCGTATTTACGCGCGAGAAGAAAGGTGTTTTCACCGTGGCCGGACAAAAACAATTTGATCACTTCTTCGAACAATCGAGCGGGAGGCACGCCCTCCAATAATGACTGCAGTTTATACAACCACTCTTCAGTCTCACCTTCGATGTGAAATCCCAACTTGGCGGCAAATCGGATAGCGCGCAACATACGCACTGGATCTTCGCGATAGCGTAATTCCGGGTCGCCGATAATGCGTATGCGACGTTCACGCAGATCCTGTACGCCACCGACGTAATCAACGACGGAAAAATCCTGGATATTGTAGAACAGTGAATTAATCGTAAAATCGCGGCGCCAGGCATCTTCTTCCATCGAGCCGAAAACATTGTCACGCACGATCATGCCATCGACGATTTCACGCTCCTCGTGAGGCTCCTCGCTATCCTGCCCTCCGCGAAAGGTCGCGACTTCAATGATTTCCTGTCCGAAATGGACGTGGGCCAGGCGGAAACGCCGTCCAATCAGACGGCAATTACGGAACAAGTCCTTAACCTGCTCCGGCGTCGCATCGGTGGAAACATCAAAGTCCTTAGGCGTTCGTTCAAGCAATAAATCCCTGACGCCCCCTCCAACCAGAAAGCCTTCGAATCCGGCATTCTTAAGCCTATACAAGACCTTGAGCGCATTCTCGCTAATTCGCGAACGCGAAATATTATGCTCCCCACGAGTCAGTATTTGTTTGGTGCTGATCTGGTTTTCCAACATATGTCCACAAGCTGCCGTCTGTATAGCGGCTATCATAATTTAATAAACAATTAAATCAAACCTTAGCAAGGACCTGGAAGAGAAATTATAGATAATGCTGTAAAGCTGAGTTGGTGAGTTCAAAGAGGGATTCGATGCTCTTGATGTCTGCCGAAGGGTTTTCCACCGTACCTGCGCGTATATCGTCTACCAATTTGGCGCACGCTCGGGACAAAGCGGTCGCCCCTATGTTACTACTACTACCCTTTAGCGTGTGGGCTGGCTTTTCCAAGCCAAGGACGTCTCCCGCACTGAGTGCAGACTTCAATTCGTCTATCCTGACCGGTGCATCATTAAGAAACGTTTGGATAAGAAGGCTGAAATCATCTTCCATGACTTCCCTAAGCTCTTCGAGTGCCTGTAAGTCCAGCACATTATCCATAGGCTAAGCGGACTCCTACGATTTTTCTGATACAAAATGGAGAATCTTACCGGCTACCTTACCCAAAGGCAGGATGACATCAACGCCACCTGCTTTAACAGCTTCACCGGGCATTCCCCATACCACGCTTGTATTTTCATCTTGGGCAATCGTTGATGCGCCAGCCTCTTTCATCTCCCTGAGACCTTCGGCACCGTCATTGCCCATACCAGTTAGTATCACACCGATAGCATTTTTTCCAGCACTCTGAGCGACTGATCGGAATAAAACGTCAACTGATGGTCGATGACGATTCACTGGTGGGCCATCGCTGAGCCGACAAATATATCGCGCACCATTTCGCTCAACGATTAAATGTTTACTCCCTGGCGCGATAAAGGCGTGTCCGGGTAAAATTTGTTGCCCATCTTCCGCTTCACACACAACCATTGCCGATTCCCGATTCATACGCTCAGCAAACGGTCGACTAAAATTTTCCGGGATGTGCTGCGTTATCACGATACCAGGCGCGTCAGCTGGCATGCGTTGCAATACTTCCTTAATCGCTTCGGTTCCGCCGGTTGAAGCGCCTATCGCAATTATTTTGTCCGTCAGCTTGATGTTACGAGGCGGCGCTTTTTTGATGACCGCATCTGCGCTATGTCGTTTTGGCGCATTAAGCATTTGCAAATCACGCGCCTTGATGTTCGCACCGGCCGCCATTTTAACTTTGGCGCGTATCTCTTCGGCATATTCAGCGAGCTGATGTGCTAAATCAATTTTCGGCTTGGTGACAAAATCGATTGCGCCATATTCCAATGCTTGCAAAGTAACATCCGCACCCTGCTCCGTCAGAGAAGAAACCATAATGACCGGCATCGGTCTCAGGCGCATAATATTGCTAAGAAAGGTAACGCCATCCATCTTTGGCATTTCCACATCTAGTGTTAACACGTCAGGATTTAACTTTTTAATTTTGTCTCGCGCAATAAAAGGGTCCGACGCGGAACCAACCACTTCTATACCCGGGTCGCCTTCTAGCATCTCGGTCAGCATTTGTCTGACCAATGCTGAATCGTCGACAATTAGAACTTTTACCTTGCTCATAAACCCTCAGTACGAAATCATCAGAACAGTTCAATATCACCCTGTACAGGTTTCTTGTTGATATCCTGCATATAATCGCGTTCGCGTGAAACAACGGAGTCGTTGTGCATGGAACGCAAGCGCTTAATATGTGCTTTACCCGTCGCAGGATGGTATACAACCTTTCGTGGATATACATCGCCAGTGTCTTCTGCGACAAGATTCATACCCTCTGTCGCGATATATTCGTGTGCAAATTCTATATTCCGCAGTCCGATATCCGTCATATTCGTGAGAATTTTTCCGCCACCAAATATTTTTACTTCCAGATTTTCGCGTTTCCCACCATTCTTGAGTATGGCGTTTATGAGATGTTCCATCGCATAGTTTCCATAGCGCGCCGCATCAGTCGATTTTCCCAGAGCGGCACTATCATCACCCGACGCCGGCAACATGAAATGATTCATACCACCTACACCTAGCTTCCTATCTCTGATACACGCCGAAATACAAGACCCCAAAACAGTTGTAATGATTTCGTCCGAAATTGTTACGTAGTATTGTCCGGGCATAATCTTGGCGCCCCAAAGTCCACGCGTTTTATCCCAGTAACGATTGATGTGCTCGAATCCGCGCAGGACTCTCGGCATATCATATGTGGGCATAGGTATCATATTGGCCATTAGCGAATTCTCTGATATATAGTGTTCCCTATCAGATTAAATCGGTCGCTGACTTTGAACATTGACTCTGAATGACCAAGGAATATGTAACCATCGGGACGAAGTATTTCAGCGTAACGATCAAACAGGCCACGCTGTGTCTCCTTGTCGAAATAGATCACTACATTACGACAAAAAATCAGATCGAAAGGCCCTTTCATTGGCCAGCCCTTCATCAGATTGAGCTGGTTGAACGTGATGAGGTCGCCAAGTTCGCGTGCAATACGCACTGTACCAGAGTGATCACCTCGACCTCTTCTGAACCAACGACGTTTACGCTGATCACTTAAACCGGCAATGCGTTCTTCGTCGTAGACACCGCTCTTACCTTTTGCGAGTACATTGGTATCCAGATCTGTTGCCAGTATTTTCACATCCCAGGTTGCGATATCCTGAATCGTCTCCTTCAAGGCAATCGCAATTGAATAAGGCTCTTCTCCTGTGGAACAACCTGCCGACCAAATTCGTAATCGACGCGAGTGCTGATTTGCCTGTATCAAACCCGGAATGGCTACTTTCTTCAAAAATTCGAAATGATGATTTTCGCGAAAGAACGAGGTGAGATTCGTGGTTATTGCATTTATGAAATTGACTAACTCGCCGGTCGTATCACCTTGTACAAATTTAAGATAGTCTTTGAACGACCGCATATCGAGTTCTCGTAGCCGCCTCGTGAGGCGGCCGTATACGAGATTCTTTTTTGCGTCAGAAAGATTTATTCCTGTCTGTTCTTTAACAAACGTCCTTATTTTCGCGAAATCAGACTCCGTGAAGTGAAATTCACGGTCCCCGTTAAGGGCGTGTGCTTGATTTGACATTGCATTCTACTCACTTGGATCAGAACTCTTCCCATTGCCCATCATCATCGCCACTAGCCTGCGGACGTGGACGCGCTGCTGGTTTGGCTGCTGCTCGTGCTACAGGTGCCGCAGCGGGTCGTGGTGTGCTGGCAACCTTAGGTTTAGCCGTAGGCGCTGATCCCATCCTGCCTGGTAACGATGAGCTCTCATCTATCTTGAAGTACGAAACCAGATCACTCAGACCGCGTGCCTGTTCATCCATTGACTCACTGGCGGCTGCCGCCTCTTCAACAAGCGCCGCGTTTTGCTGAGTTACCTGATCCATCTGGGTAACAGCTTTGTTGACTTGCTCGATACCTGAGCTCTGCTCCTGACTTGCAGCAGCGATTTCGGCAATGATGTCGCTTACCTTCTTAACTGCGGCAACAATTTCCTGTAGCGTTTGCCCGGATTGATCGACGAGCTTGCTTCCATCGCTGACTTTTTCCACGCTATCCTGAATCAATGCTTTGATTTCTTTCGCAGCACCCGCGCTTCGTTGCGCAAGATTTCTAACCTCTCCCGCAACTACCGCAAAACCACGTCCTTGCTCACCCGCACGTGCAGCTTCCACAGCGGCGTTAAGTGCAAGCAGATTGGTCTGGAAGGCAATCTCATCGATTACGCCGATGATGTCTGCGATCTTCTTACTACTACTATTGATTTCAGTCATGGCAGAGATGGCTCTCGTTACCACATCGCCACCTTTTTCTGCCTGCTCTCTTGCACCCGCAGCGAGCTGATTAGCTTGACGCGCATTATCTGCGTTTTGCTTAACCGTACCGGTTAACTCTTCCATACTTGAAGCTGTTTCTTCAAGCGAAGATGCCTGCTCTTCTGTACGCTGACTCAAATCTGAGTTGCCCTGTGCGATCTCACCCGCAGCATTCACGATATTGACAGATGAAGATTGTATCTGAGAAACCATGTTTTTCAGGTTTGACATCGACTGATTCAGAGAATCGCGCATGTCTGCGAACTCACCTTCATACTCGCCCGTCATCATAGCGCGCAGATCACCCTCTGAAAGTGATTTGATTACGCGGGTAGACTCGCGAATCGGTTTTACAACTGTTTCTAGTAGCTCGTTGATACCTGTACCGAGATTACGCATAAATCCTTGATAGTCGTCAACACTCAATCTCTCATTCAATTGTCCGTTCATTGCGGAACCAATCAAGTGTTCAATCTGACGTTCTGCGTCTTTCTGTTCAGTGATGTCTTCCCACTGAACCATGTTACCCATGTACTCTCCGCTTGGTCCCTTGATCGCAGATGCATTTACCCGGAAACTTAGTCCAGCCACTTCCATTTCGGCTGAAGCAGGCAGGCGTGACATATCAGCAAGCAATTGACGCTGGTGGGCTGGGTTCTTGTGGAACTGATCAATACACTGACCAACAATATTGTTTACGTCAAAACCAGGGAAGGTCTGGCGCAAATCTGATTGACGAAGACGGAACATATTGACAACGGCCGGGTTAACGTAGGTGATATTTAAATTCTCATCACACAACATTAGATTTGCAGTTGCACCTTGAACCGCTGAGGTCAAACGTGCGACTTCGATTTCCTTGCGGCGCAGCTCAGTAACATCTGACCACTCAAGTGTATTACCTATATAGTTTCCATCCAGATCTTGCATTAGGCCTACGCGGATGTGGAAAGTCAGCGGTCCTACCTGAATATCGGCTTCATAAGGGAGGTTGCGTGGATCATCAAGTAAGCGACGCTGATACGCAGGATTTTTATGGAAGGTATCAATACAGGTACCGACAGCTTTTTCTACCCTAAATCCCGGATAAATTGTCTTCAACGTTGCCTCATGCTCGGACAATAAAATCTTTGTTGACTCGTTGGCATAGGTGATATTGAAATCACGATCTATCATCATCATCGCTGTCTGTGCGCCATCAACAGCTCGCTGCAGACGGAATGCGTCTTCTTCTTTCATACGACGCTCAGTAACATCATGCCACTGGACAACATATCCTAGACGATTTCCGTCATTATCCGAGAGAACACGTGTTTCATGTTCGAACACAAAGCGTCCTGGCTTAATCTCGCCTTTACGCTTTTCTCCCGGACGCAGCCCGTGAAGAATATCTTTGATCGCTTGAGGATTTTTGTGATACCGATGAATACTGCCACCGATAACGCTACCAACACTGAAGCCTGGCAGATAGGAAGCGAGTTCTCCTTCAATTTCAGTGAGAACTTCGACAGCGCGTCTATTGACGAAAACAATATTTTCGTTTTCGTCTGCAATCATGATATTAAGTGGCGCATGCTCCATAATGCCTTTCAGCACACCAAGATCGCTAAATATTGCGCCTCCTGGTCCTGAAACACCCATCATCTTTTTCGCACTCGCTGCCATCGGTTTTTCCTCTTTATAAGCTTTTAACATTGTCTCTGCTACTACGTTTAATGCCTGCGTCCAGGCGTCTTCCAGTTCTTCCGACCAAAGATCGCCTGCCAGTTCTTCCATTACGCCAAGTAAGACTTTGGCGACTGCCGGATAGTGCTCAGCCACTGCTCCGTAATTCTTGTGCCGTTTACCCAATGCCTTCAGCGCTTTTTGTAATTCCGCGGGTTTCCGAAGACTGTTGACGACAAGACTTATCGCAGCGAGCAATTTTTTGTGCTGTTCTTCGATAGTAGTATTTGCGAACAGCGGCTTCACTCCCGGATATTGTTCAAACAATTCATTATAAAAACGTCTGGTCAACTCCTCGCCCATAGGCGCCAGCGCCTGAAAACTACTTTCTAATAACTCTACGTTTAGTCCCATGTCTTTATTACCTGTCTTCTTGGCTGGCTTCTTCACTTGTGCCGGACTTGCCGAAGTACCTGCCGAATTTACCGTGTCGTCATTCATCCATGCCAGTGGATCAAACCCCAGTCCACCATTTTCATTTTCCGACTTCTTGTCGCTGTCAGACATCTTTAACTCCTCAAACTGCTATCCCAGATACGCCATGCCGGCCAACATCTGCTCAATCCAGCGCATCACGCCTGCGGGCTTTTTATTAACTTTTCTCGCCAATACAGAACTCATGCTTCCATCACTCGACGTTTGGCCAAGTCTAGAGCAAGCGATCCATAGTCGCGTGCACCGGTGCTATTGTGCTTATAATCAAAAATGGTTTTGCCGAAGCTTGGACTCTCCGCCAAAGACACAGACTCGCGCACTGGTGTCTGCAGTACCTGCTTTGGAAAATGCTCCATTAACTTGTATACAACGTCTTGCGCTAATCTGCGACGTGACTGGAATCGAGTGACTACCAACCACTTTTTTAACTTAAGATCTAGACGTTGTTCGATGTGCTTTATGATGCCCATCAATCGCGCCAGTCCCTGCAAAGAAAGAAAGTCACTGGAAACAGGAATCAGCAGTTCTTTGGCCGCCAACAACGCATTCATTCCCAACAAACCAGCAGAAGGAGGACAATCGATAATAATGAAGTCAAAGCGCATCGTTATTGTGCCCAGTGCCTCGGTAAGGCGAAATCCTCGTTTCTTGTCCGCATCAGACACGAACTCCAGTTCACCGAGCTTTTCACCAGCTGGAATTACGAACATTTTCTTCCGCACTTCCTGCATAACATCTTCTATGTCTGCTTCTCCGTTTAACACCGCATCCATTCCCTGCTGGCCTCTCTTCAGGAGACCAAGACTGGCGGTAAGATGACTTTGCGAGTCAAGATCAATCAGTAGAACTCGTTTTCCCTCGAGTGATAAAGCATGTGCGACATTCATCGCGGTTGTGGTTTTTCCAACACCACCTTTCTGATTAATAACTGCTATGACTCTCACTATCGACACCTCGATTACTCGTTAACTTTGTCGGCGATTGCCAATTCACCAGAGTTCAACATTTCGTCGATCTCAAGGATGATCAACATCTTCTCATCGACCGTCACTAGTCCCTTTACGAAATCCACGCTGACTACGCTTCCGAAGTCTGGTGGTGGCTTCATTTCATCTTCTCCGACGTTGTACACATCAGAAACTGCATCCACCACGATTCCCATGATACGTTCACGGTCGTCACGCAAAACCTTGAGTACGATGACCACTGTTGTTGCGTCGTATGCTTGTGCCTTCAATCCAAAGCGTTGGCGTAAATCAATTATCGGCACAATCGTTCCGCGAAGATTTATTACACCTTTGATATAAGCCGGAGTATTTGGTATAGGCGTGGCCGAATCCCATCCACGTATTTCCTGTACTCTCAATATGTCAACGCCGTATTCTTCGTTTGCCATAATGAATGTGAGAAACTGACCTTCGCTTCCTGCGCCCAGATTTATCTCACCGTCGGCTGTCTGAACATTATTCATTATCAGTCTCCTGAGTTTTATGCCGCTTTTTCTGCTTCGGCGTCGTTTTCATCTATTGCGTCGCCTGAGTCAGAATCTGTTGAAACCTCGGCCTTGGTGTCAACTGGAACACTCGTCGAATTCTCTTCACGTATCCTACGCCGTCCGTCAGGAGAGCCGTCTCCACCCTCATACTCTTTGGACAACTTAATCAAACCACTGATATCCAATATCAATGCGACAGTACCGTCACCGAGTATTGTTGCGCCGGAAACACCTTCGATTCGACGAAAATTGGTTTCAAGACTCTTGATAACGACTTGTTGCTGACCGAGCAAGTCGTCAACATATAGCGCCACGCGCTGTCCATCACCTTCGAGAACAACCAGCAAGCCGTTGGAAAGTTTTGTTGAGTCGGGGTCTACATCAAAGACCTCGTAGAGTCTGACGATGGGAATATACTCATCTCGAAGTTTGTATAATTCCGCTTTTCCAGCAATCGCATTTATGCGTTCCTGTTTTACCTGCACGGATTCTATAATCGACACCAGCGGAACGATGTAGGTATTTTCACCTACACGCACGAGCTGCCCGTCAAGAATTGCCAACGTTAGTGGCAGACGGATGGTAAACGTACTGCCCAAACCTGGAGTGCTTTTTACTTCTATCGTTCCGCCCAACGCGCGTATATTCTTTTTCACGACATCCATTCCGACGCCACGCCCTGAGACATCGCTTACAATCTCTGCCGTAGAGAACCCCGGATGAAAAATCATGTCATAGATACGTTCATCACTTGGCGTTTCTTCTTGCGCAATCAGTCCACGCTCACGCGCCTTCGCCAATACGCGCTCTTTATTTATGCCAGCACCATCATCGTTAATTTCGATAACAATATTACCACCTTGATGATAGGCATTGAGCGTCACGGTTCCAGTTTCAGGTTTACCATTGGCTTTGCGAATGTCTGGCGTTTCGACACCGTGATCGACAGAATTGCGCACCAGATGCACAAGTGGATCACCGATTTTTTCCATTACCGTCTTGTCAAGTTCTGTTTGTTCACCTAACAAAATCAGTTCGACGTGTTTATTCAATTTCTGCGAGAGATCACGGACCATTCTAGGAAAGCGTTGGAAGGCAAAGCTGATAGGTAGCATGCGTATCCGCATGACGCTTTCCTGTAGTTCACGCGTATTGCGTTCCAACTGGACGAGTCCGTCTTTTAACTTTTCCACGTTGTCGACATTAATATCATCACCGAGCTGTCCGAGCATGGACTGGGTGATGACTAATTCTCCAACCATATTGATAAGTGCGTCTACCTTGTCGATGCTTACGCGTATTGATGTGGCTTCACCAGAGGAGACTGGCGCCTTCTTTGCGACTGTGGCTTTCGACTGCTCAACGACGGGAGCGCTCGCCGGCTTAGGTGGAGTAGAACTTGTGCTGGCAGCTGGCGTTGGAGCAGGCGCAACTTGTTCATATGCGCCGAGCATCACTTCTGCAGCGAAATTCAAACCTTGTTGCCAGGTATTTTTTACTGCATCAGTAAAATGTTCACCAAGGAAATGGGCAAGATTATCCATCATGACATTGGCAACCGCGACATAGTGCTCTGTCTTTGCACCATATTTCTGATGACGCTTACCCATATCAATTAGTGCCGGCCTCAGTGCTTCCGGATTGTCCAGATGCTCACCCAGCGTTTTCACCACTTGCCATAGTTTCAACTGCTGTTGCGCCATATCCGTCTTGGCAAACAGTGGCTTCACACCAGGATATTCAGAAAAAAGTTGCTCATAAAAACGTTTTGGAAATGCTTCGGCTTGTGGCGCAAGCAGCGACAAGACATCTAGCGACGGTTCATCATCGTCAGAAACACCAGCCGACTCCGCTCCCAACGGAGAAATCTCAAGATCGCAATCTCCCTCAACCCATTCAAAAACTTCTTCTATCTGTTTTTGCGTAACATTGCCTATCAGATGTAACTCCCATCCAAGATAGGTGCTGGTTGCCTGCATTTCTGAAAAAGGAGGCAGCTTATCCAATAGCGCAATCGATTTAACTTCCCCGAGCGTTTCCAATTCACGAAACATACGTACCGGATCATTTCCAGTACTCATAAGATGTTCGTGCGGCATGAACCGAATTCGGTAGCCTTCACTTTCTGGACTAGCATTGGAATTGACTGCCGAGGTAGTAGCCGCTTGTGCCACTATTGGCGGTTCCGACTTCGTTGGCGCCGAACTGACAGCGTGCCCATGTAGGAGTGCATCCAACTTACCTTTGGTAGCAGCGACATGGTCTAGATCGACGTCTGTACTATCACGAACAGCCGTCAACATTTCACGCAGTACGTCTACGGACTCCAGCAAGGTATTGACACTATCCTGTGTCGCCTGTCGTTGCCCACTTCGCATTTCGTCCAACAATGTTTCCATCACATGCGTAAAATCGGAAACATTGGTAAAGCCGAACGTCGCACTACCACCTTTAATAGAATGCGCAGCACGAAATATCGTATTTACTGTCTCAGCGTCGGTATCGCCCACATCCAGGTTGAGCAGAGACGCTTCCATAACGTCCAGACCTTCGAAACTTTCTTCGAAGAATGTCTGGTAGAACTGCGAGATGTCGACTGTCATGAATTATCAGCCCAATACCTTTTGAATGGTTGCCAATAGCTGGTCTGGACTAAAAGGTTTTACTATCCAGCCAGTTGCCCCTGCTTCTTTTCCTTCCGTTTTCTTTTCGCCACCGGATTCGGTCGTCAGCGTAAGAATGGGTGTAAATTTGTAATCTGCGAGCGCGCGAAGTTCTCTAATAAGGGAAATTCCATCCATGTTCGGCATGTTCACATCTGTTAAAACCAGATCTACTTTATTACCCTTAGCCGCCGCTAGCGCTTCAACGCCATCAGTAGCCTCTATAACTTCGTGGCCAGCGCCGCGAAGAGTAAAAGCCACCATTTGTCGCATAGACGCAGAGTCATCTACAGCAAGTATTTTGGCCATTGTTATCTCCTGTCTCCTATATAAGCCAACAACATATAACCCCGACTATGCCGTCGCAGGTAATTCCAGAATTTCTGTCAAACCCAACAAACATGCCGATTTACACAATGCCTCGGAGGTGGTCTTCCAGCTCACTTTCAGACCTTCCTGTTTTGCATCCCTGAAAAACGCAGCGAACAATTGCAATACGCTTCCGTCAACTCTTTCAATCAGTGCTCCCTCAATCTCCACTACATGTCGCTCGTCAAAAGCCTTTTTCAAGTGACCATGCAATTCTTCGACGATGCTGATATCCACCGTGGGTTCGCAGTTGATAACCGTCATCTTTTTAGGAGTAGCGTCCATCTTGTCACCGTAAATCCGATTGCGTGTAAAGTTGATGCAGTTTATCCAACAAAAAAAACAACCTTTTGTTTTGATAAAGATGGTTCCCAGAAAATGCGTGTAGAGCCATCATCACAGGTGGTATCGACAGTGAATATGGAAAACTTGATTTGTTCGAAGAATGAAACGAAGACAAAAAGAAACGCCAGAATGTAGGCGACGCGTTCTCTAAAAGAATTTTATTTACAGAGAGTTATAAAGCTATCACGAATTCAAAAAGAAATCGGAAATGCAAATCAGCCAGTGATATGAAACACTAGTTTACCTGGCTTAGACGCTTTGTAAGGTTTTCGGCAAAGGGAAAGTGACCTTTTCTTCCTTGCCTCTTGCCTCCTGTGCGACTTCAGCGCCAAACTCCTGGAGTTTTTCGACAACCTGTTTGACCAAAATCTCGGGAGCAGACGCACCGGCGCTAACACCGATACGATTTTTTCCCTCTACCCAGGCGCGATCTATCTCACCAGCATCATCTATTAGATAGGCAGGCGTTCCCAGTCGCTCGGAAACCTCACGCAAGCGATTGGAATTGGAACTGTTAGGACTACCGACGACAAGCACTACATCACAACTCGCGGCGAGACTCTTGACCGCTTCCTGGCGATTTTGCGTGGCGTAACAAATATCGTCTTTCTTCGGCCCCACGATATTGGGGAAACGCTCGCGCAAGGCAGAGATGACACCGGCGGTATCATCCATTGACAACGTCGTCTGTG